>NZ_QYZY01000223.1:0-11569 GCF_003838035.1 Desulfonatronospira sp. MSAO_Bac3
AGTATTTATACAGATGCATGCTACAGAGTGCTGCCGTGCCTCGATCTGCTCCCCTCCTTGGTTAAGGAGGGGTCGGGGGTGGTTCGATAATCAGCTCCCTTCCTTCCCCGGCCCTTCCCAGGCCAAGGAGGGGAGATTTACCGTGGCCAGGAGTTACTTGGGTGGTGCGCTTCTGGAATGTTTATAAGGAAGGGATCTCATACAACCACCCCCGCCCCCTCCTTGGCTAAGGAGGGGAGCTGTACCGTGGCCTGGACTATTTGGGTGGTGGAAGTTTAATCACGATCCAGAAGGAGTATTTATACAGATGCATGCTACAGAGTGCTGCCGTGCCTCGATCTGCTCCCCTCCTTGGTTAAGGAGGGGTCGGGGGTGGTTCGATATTTAGCTCCCTTCCTTTCCCGGCACTTCATAAGCTGAGGATGGGAGTTGAAACCGTGCCCATGATCCTGTACAGAGTTTAGTTGTGCTGTGAGAAAGTTTGGCTGGAGTGTTAATCAGTTGCTTGCAATAGCAAGGATGATATATGGAAGCTCTGTTTGTTTTGAAAAAAGTTGTTTCCAGGCTGGTCTTTCCGCTGCCTCTTGCCCTGCAGGTCATCCTGCTGGGGCTTATTTTTATCATCTTCAAAAGAAACCGGACGGGATTTGTTTTCATCCTGGCAGGCACTGTCTTTCTGGGTGCTGTTTCAGTAGAGCCCGTGGCAGACAGAATGCTCAGGCCCCTGGAGCAGAAGTATCAGCCTTTGCAGCATAACGACGTGTCAGCTACATCATATATCGTGGTGCTGGGGTCTGGTCATTTTCTGCAGGATGGTCTGCCCCCCAGTTCCCTGCTGAGCGGTTCATCATTGTTCAGGGTAGTGGAGGGGGTAAGGATTAAAAATATGTATCCCGAGGCCACCCTGGTATTCACCGGCGGCAGGTTCAGGTATCCTGTGGCTAGTTCCGAGCTGGCCGCAATGGCATCTGTTGAGCTGGGCATTGATGCAAGCGATATTCTGATTGTCACGGATGCAAGGGATACAGAGGACGAGGCCCGCCTGGTCAGGGATATCGTGGGAGATGAGTCTTTTGTGCTGGTAACGTCTGCATCACATATGCACAGGTCCATGATCATATTCAGGTCTGAAGGTATGGATCCGGTACCTTCGCCGACAGATTTCAGGGCACCGGAGAAGCTGTACAATCCCTGGGATTACTTTCCCAGTGCAGGTGCCCTTGCCAAGACTGAAAGGGTGTTTTATGAACGGCTTGGTCTGGCCTGGGCAATGCTTAGAGGTATTGTCCCTGAATAAAATCATGTTGAAGTTAAAATATCTGTATAGTGCTTTTAAGGAAAGCAGGGGACAGTCCCCATGCCACAGCCCAAGCGCTGACAGTTAAAGGAGATTGGCAATGTCAGATTCCCCACTGGACGCCCTGAAAGACAAGCTTTCGGAGCAGGCGGAAAAAATCCGTGAACTGGAGAAAAAGGCCGACAAAACACTTGAAGATAGCTACGACCTGGATCAGCACAGATCCCTTCTGGAACAAAAAGCGCAAATACTTGCCGGCCTGCCTGAAGCGGCGGAGCCTTTTGTGGATCAGCTGCCTCATGAAACCAGAAGTGCTGTGGAACAAAGGCTGAGCACCTTTGCCAACAATGCACAGCAGGCCATGGGTGTCGGCAGTGTCTTTTTCATGCGGCAGCTGCTTTACCCGGAAGATTACCGGGAAGGCCAGGCAAATGACCTGGAAAGCTTTATCCAGAATATTAAATAGCAACCCGGCTTCCGGGCAAGCAGTTCAAAGGGCGGCAAAAGAGCAGGCTATCGCGACACGTACTCTCCGAGGTCTGATATCTTTTCCCAGCCATGTTCTTCATGCAGTTCTCTGGAGGTGAACAGGACAAAAGTATTGTTGGCAGGGGCATAATCCAGCCAGACCACGTCATGGTTTTCCAGATACCAGTCTTTTACCAGTTCATAGCATTTCCGGGGGACAGTGACCACTTCATCGTAACCCATTACATTCATAAGGCCGGTGCCGGTATATTCCCAGTAAATATCTATCTGCCCGGAAAAGAGGGCCGGGGTGATGACAGCAGTCTCGCCAAGACCGATTTCGTCCACAACCTTGTATCCCCGGTCCTCCAGTAAATATCTTGTCAGGTAACCCAGGGTCAGCGCTTCGGTAAAAGTCTTGCCTCCCACTACAATCTCACCGGCGTCTTTTTGTTCAGGTGGTTCTTTTTTTATCAGCCCTTCCTGCAGCAGGAAATATCTGGCAGCATCCCGGGGCATTTCATTGTCAATGGATACTTTTTTGTTGAGCATGCTCAGAGTTTTCAGATCCAGGCGCGAAGACAGTTCCTGCATGATTTTTTCCAGCTCTGGATATGTTTCCAGGATATCTTTTCGAACCAGGGGAGCGGGGTTATAGGCCGGAAAAAAGGCCTTGTCGTCTTCAAGCACTACCAGGTCGTATTTGACAATGCGGCCTTCGGTGGCATCTCCTATGCCCACGTGGGCCAGCCCTTCCCCAACTGCCTGGTAGGCCAGTCCAAGGTCTACCACTGCCAGTTCAGGGAACTCAAAACCGTAGTGTTCCTGGAAATTGGGCAACCCGTCAGATCTCTGGGTCCACTCGGCAGAGCTGGCCAGTTTGAGCTTTGCTTCACCCTTGCCGGTATCATCAGAGCCGCATCCTGGTAAAATCAGGATTGCAAGCACCGCCAGCAGCATTATTTTGTTCAGCATTTTCATGATCACTCCTTTTTGTCTGCATTTCTTATTTTAAATGACTCGGGGATAGATACCATTCCAGTAAAGTAAGCATACGTTCAATTAAAACAGCCATTATTCCGATATAAACAGTCCCGGCCAGGATAAGCTCCGCCTGGAAGAAATTTATGCCTGCAAAAATAACAGCGCCCATCCCTTTGCCGCCCACCAGAGCTGCAAGGACGGCAGTACTCACGGTAAGAACGGCAGAGGTCTTTATCCCGGTCATGATGCCCGGGACACTCAGGGGAAGCTCAACCTTCCTCAGAACTTCCCATGGAGTCATACCCATGCCCCTGGCCGCCTCCTTGACGTCCTGGGGCACAGATGAAATTGCGGTGATGGTGTTTCGGGCAATGGGCAAAAGGGCGTAAATGCTCAGGGCCAGGATAGCAGGTGCATAACCCAGGCCGAGAAAAGGAAAAAATATGGCGATTACCGCCAGAGGCGGTATGGTTTGCCCGGCGTTGAATACTGCCATGATCCTGGAAGTAAAGCGGCGGTACGCAGGTCTTGTAAGCATGATTGACGTGGGCAGGGCGATGAGTACAGCTATACACATGGGAATCAGTACCAGGTTCAGGTGCTCCAGGATATAGGGGGGTGCCCGGTGGCTCATGGCATGAATAAAAAGCTCCGGATCAAAGCTCACTTTCTTCCCCGCTTACTTTGTTGATATGTCTTTTTATGTCCGACCAGCTGAGAGTTCCTGCCAGGTGATTGCCCCGACAGACTCCAACCCGGTCCTGGTTTTTTTTCATCATTACTTCCAGGGCCAGTTTGACAGGCTGGTAGGACTGCACTGTACAGCCGGATCCCAGCAGATCATCTGAAATATTATCTGCCGGCTCCATTAATGTTTCCGCTCTGGTCAGGTCAAGAATCTTTACCCCCCGGTCATCTCCGATGAGACTAAGTACAAAGTCATCCGCTGGACTGGTAAGCACTTCAACGGGAGAACCCATCTGTACCAGGCGGCCCTGGTTGAAAATAATCAGGTAGTCAGCCATCTTGATGGCCTCGTTTATATCATGAGTCACAAAACAGATGGTTTTTCTAACCTGCTGCTGCAGCTTCAAAAACTCGTCCTGCAGCCTGATGCGGATTATGGGGTCCACTGCTCCAAATGGTTCGTCCATAAGCATTATGGGAGGATCGGCAGCCATGGCCCGGGCTACACCCACCCTCTGCATCTGGCCGCCGCTCAGCTGATGGGGGTATTTGTCAGCTATATCCCCTGAATCAAGGCCCATGAGTTTCAGCAGTTCATCCACCCTGCTGTTTATCTTTTCCTGAGGCCAACCCAGCAGACCTGGCACAAGGGCAATGTTCCTGGCCACGGTTCTGTGCGGCAGCAGCCCTGTCTGCTGGATTACATATCCAATGGAGCGGCGCAGTGCCGAAGGGTCTGACTTGAGGGTATTCTCCGAATTTATAAGGATTTTGCCACTGCTTGGTTCTTCCAGACGGTTCATCATCCGCAGGATGGTGGTCTTGCCGCATCCGGAGGGGCCAAGAAGCACACAGATATTTCCCTGGTTCACCCTGAAGGATACATTGTCCACTGAAGGCGATGGTGCCCCCGGAAATATTTTGGTAACGTTTATAAGTTCAATCATGTGTCAGCTTTAAGTATCAAACCTCAGGCCTGGAGAGATCACCCTTCTTTGTATGCGGGCCATTATAAAATCAAGAAGCAGAGCCATGCAGGCCACAATAATCGCCCCGGTAATTATCATGTCCGAGTCGCCTCTGGTGATCCCCTGGTGAATGAGTCTGCCCAGGTTTTTTTCGCCGATAAAGGTGGCCATGGTGGCAATTCCAGTGACAATGACAATGGACACGCGCATGCCGGCAAAAATCATGGGCCAGGCCATGGGGATCCGTATCTGCAGTAAAATCTGCAACGGGGTCATGCCCATGCCTTTACCGGCGTCCACGACAGAGGCATCCACTGATTTGACTCCGAGATAAACGCTTCGTACCAGGGGCATCATGGCGTAAATCACCAGGACAACAACAGCGGTATTTCTGCCCAGGCCGAATCCGGGCATGGTCATGAACAGGCCGAAAAGGGAAATACTGGGGATGCAAAAGAGTATATTGCTGAGGCTGATGACTGTCCCGGCCAGCCTGTCGTGCCAGCTTATAATCAGGCCGGTTGATATCCACAGGGCCAGGGAAATAAGCAGAACTATAAGAACCAGGGACAGGTGATTGAAGGTGTATTCCAGAACCAGGCCGGCGTTATTTAGAGTGAAGTTGATAATGTCCATATGGACTGGGACCTGGCCCGGGTATTTTGGTACCGGCTTATTGTGTTGTTATTTGACTGGGAGGTGCCGGTCCGGTCAATCCTGTTTATTCATCCAGTGGGACCGTTTCCGCTGATTAACTTTTAAACACAATAAGGCCTGCCGGACATAAAAAACTCTTCCCAGGATTTTTGTTTGTTATACTGCTTCCTGCTGCATGTCCAGCTCTTGAGGAAAAAAGCCCAGGTCAGTCAAGACCTGGCGCAGTGTTTCCAGTTGAACAGGCTTGGTCAGGTAGGAATCAGCACCGTATTCGTTTAAAGCCTGATCAATATATTCTGGTTCTTCCAGTGAGGTCAACATGACAATTTTGGTTTTCTGAAGATTTTCAATGCCGCTTTCCTTTTCAAACGCCCGGATACGCTCCAGAACTTCAAATCCGTTGAGTGCGGGCATCATTATGTCCAGAAGAACCAGGTCGTAAGGCTCCTTTTTTCTGCAGGCCCAGCAAAAAGTCTGTACTGCTTCTTCGCCGTTGTCTGTTTCGATACAGTTGCCGTAACTGGCCATCATTTTGCTCAGCACCCATCTGTTGTAAAACTCGTCTTCCGCGATCAGTACCTTCATGCGGTCTGCCCTCCATAGAAACGTGTTTCTGACCAAATGTCCGAAAGCCATACTTTTAACCCGCTTTGAGCCCGTTTGCAGTCCGGAAGCAGGTAGTCCTGAATGGGCCGTAAAGCAGGGCAAAAGCGTATTGTTCCTTGTCAGTCCGCGGCAAATGCCATTTTTTAAGCACCGCACAAGTATTGCGCAGAAGTTTTTTTTATACGAGGCAAAAAATAATTTCAATAATTTTTTGACCGGTTTGGCTGATTTTTTATCAGCAACAACCTGCATGCAAGAAGTATTGCCGGTGGGTATTAGAGGATATCATGATCATCGGGGTGAGTTTCAAGATGGGGCATCAGCTTGGAGTCATGGTCTTGAGCGAAGGGGTTGAATTTATGTGGAAATAGTAAGGACCATGGAGTTTGACACGGATCTTGTTCAGGGTTACTACCTCTTCAAAATAAGGCCGGTAACTACCATGATAACCAGTGAAATTTACAATAACTATCTTCAGAACCTGCTCAAAGGCAATCGACAGGAATGCACAAAGATAGTCAAGGACCTTCTGGACAGGGATGTGTCCATTTATGATCTCTACCTGGATCTGTTTCAGACTTCCCTTTACGAAGTAGGTTATCTGTGGGAGACCAACCGTATATCAGTGGCCACAGAACATATGGCCACCACAATTACTGAAAGTGTGCTAAGCTTGGCCTATCCCAGAATTTTTGCCGCCCAGCATGTGGGCAGAAAGGCCGTGGTTTCCTGTCTGGTAAACGAGTACCACCAGATCGGAGGCAAAATGGTGGCCGATATTTTTGAGCTTAATGGCTGGGATGGCTATTTCCTGGGTGCAAACACGCCTGTAGAGGATCTGCTGGATATTGTCCGGGACAAGCAGCCGGAGATAGTAGCACTTTCCATGAGCGTCTATTTTAATATGGACTATCTGCACAATGTTTTACAAAGGCTGGAAAGCGAGCTTCCGGGTCAGCAGGTTATTGTAGGAGGACAGGCCTTTCGTTGGGGAGGATCCGATATACAGGATAAGTATTCCAGGGTGCAATATATTTCTTCAATTAAAGAACTGGAAAAAATGCTGCAACAATATGAGTAAAAACATGATTCCTGATTTTTCCGGTGAGGCCCTGAATAATTATCTCGCTGAACACGCGGCGATTATTCTTATGACCCTTGATGTAGACGGTCGAATCCAGCAGGCCAACAGGTTTACGCATAATCTTGTAGGCAAGGATGTCACAGGCAGACTGCTAAGCGAGGTGATTGTGGATTTCACCGGTTCCTTTGACCTGCAAAATGCTTTGCAGCAGGAGGACGAGCAGCACCTTTTCAATGTCAATTCCCATTCCGGTCTTCCCCAGACTTTTTACTTCCGTTTTATGGAACAGAACGGAAAAATTCTGGCTGTAGGCGAATTAAATCACCTGGAGACAGAGGAACTGCGCAGGAACCTGGTCCAGTTGAATAACGAGTTCAGCAACTTGAACCGGGAACTTCAGAAGAAAAACATTGAGCTGACCAAGCTGAACGAACTAAAGAATCACTTCCTGGGCATGGCTGCCCACGATCTGCGCAATCCCCTGGGGGCCATCCGCAACCTGAGCGAGTTTTTGCTGGAAGAGGCCAGAGACAGTTTAAGTGACGAATACATCCAGTTTCTGGAGCTCATCCACACTTCCAGCAATTTCATGCTTTCCCTGCTTGACCAGCTGCTGGATATCGCCCGGATAGAAGCCGGCAAACTGGAACTTGACTTTCAGTCCACTGATCTAATCTCTCTCATCAAATCCGTTGTGGATATAAATAAGATCCTGGCTGAAAAGAAAAAGATCCAGATCCGGCTGGAGCATTTTGAGACCATACCCTATGTGGAACTGGACTCCATGAAGATTGAACAGGTGATGCACAACCTGCTGTCCAACGCCATCAAATTTTCTCCGGAAGGCAACCTGATCAAGGTGCACGTGTTTTTGAGCGGAGAGCATGTAACAGTTGCCGTTACGGATAAAGGGCCAGGCATTCCGGAAGAAGACATCCAGAAACTTTATCAGCCCTTTACCAAAACCAGCGTCAAGACCCCTGAGGGAGAGAAAAGCACAGGACTTGGCCTGGCCATAGTGCACAAGATTATTCTGGGGCATATGGGCAAGATCTGGGTGGAGAGCAAGGTGGACCAGGGGACAACTTTCTTCTTCAGTCTGCCTGTTAAAGCTGAGTCCAAGGCTTGATGCAGTCCCATGAATTACAAACAGAAAGTATAACATGATGTGACTGCAAAAAGTCAATTCAGGATACTTGACCTTCCAGTCCTGGTCAGAAAGCAGAGTCGAGCCAGACCTCCATTAGCAACAAACATCACGCATACATGAGCCGTCCCCTGGGCTCAGGGATATGTCGGCCAATCTCCCGGGCTGTTTCTATCCATTCTTCAATGACCACCTGGGCATTGGCCACAGCTTCTTCATAGGACTGCCCATCAGCCATGCACCCTGGAAGCTCCGGAACCTCAACCAAAAAGGCTTCGTCCTCCTGGCTCCAGTAGATGATCATTTCGTATTTGTAATCCATTATTGTTCTCCAGCTTGAAGGTTATACCTCAAAATAATATACCTTGCTTGTCGTACTTGATAAGGTTTTGCTTTCGCTCCTTTAGGCTGGAGGTTTAAGATTTCCTCCTAAGTAAGATACCCATAATGATAAAATAAAGGCGATTGTAAGGATGAGTGTTAAAAATAACTTAATAGCGGAAAGAAGACAAGCTCAACTTAGCTGTTTGCAGGGAGTTGACCAATTGCAGACGATTGGGTATCTGTTTTTTCAGAACAGACCCCGTTTTCATTTATTTACTTATGCGTCTTTGATCACCTTCAAAAACCTGTCTCTGTCTACAATCTCACCTTCTGAGATCTCTTCACTTACTGGGAATAAAGGAATCCCAGGCGACCACGGTTCTGTACTCTCCGGATTTTGGTCAAAGTAGTCTGCATCTGTGGTCACACGGACCGGATACATCTTCTATTTCCGAAAGCACAGTTAAATGTTCATGGCAACTCAATCTTCATCGGTATGGGGATCGAAATCTGGATCGATAGCTTCCAATACCGATCCCGACTACGAGGACCAAGCTGACGTCTGCCAGCCCCCGAAAAAATAACCTTGTGGCTCACCAAATTTGATTTATGAGCCACAAATCAGTTTGTGGATAATACGTGAGCCACAAAATTCTATTCTGCTACACGAAGCAAGGACGGCAAGGCCAAGACAGCAGAACGTTGTCCTCCTCCACGCTGAATTTCAACAAGCATATCGTTCTGCTTGAGTTTCGTCAGCATTCTTTTTGCTGTGGCCGGAGGTATTGATGATTTGTACGCAAAATCAGAGCTCTGAAAAATCGGCCGCTGAAAAATCCAGTCCAAGGCGTGGATAGCGTACTGGGAATGGGTCAATTGAGTAAAACGATGCTTGAGTGAATCATACAGGCTTAAGATGGCCTGAGCCTTGCGCAGATTATCCTCAGCCTGGGCCTGGACAGCCTGAAGAAAGAACATGCTCCACCCAGTCCAGTCATTATCCCGGGAGACAGCCAAGAGCCGCTCGTAATATTCATCGCGTCTGGCTTCAAAATAAGCGCTGATATAAAACATAGGGCTGGAAATGAGCCCGACCTGAGCCATGAACAGAGGCACAAACATCCGTCCCAATCGGCCATTCCCATCCAAGAAAGGATGCAGGGCTTCAAATTCTGCATGAAGCAAAGCTAACTGAACGAGCTTATCCTGAGGAGCCTGGGCATGGATGTATTCTTCCCAGATCCGCATGGCATCCGGGAGCTTTTCAGCTGAAACAGGTACAAATGTGGCCTCTTCAATGCTGCATCCTGGAGAGCCGATCCAGTTCGGACCTTTTCTGTATTCTCCCGGTGATCTGCCCGTCCCTCGCATTCCTTGCAAGAGGACTTCATGCGCTCTTTTGATCACTCTTTGGCAAAGGGGCAGTTCTTTGAGCATATCCAGCGCAGCATGCATAGCCCGCCGGTAATTCAAAATCTCACCGATATCCTCTTTGCGCTCTGGGCTGAATTCTGGATCTATCATGCTCTGCCTCGTATTCCAAAACTTCGCCAAAGGTGGCCTGGGTCCCCTCAATTCGGGAGGACAGCACTGCTTCCTGAGTCATAAGCGGCGTCAGGAGGACATTGGCATTGGGTACAGCGGACAAGATACCATCATACCTGGCTACTGCTGCGTTGGCAGGACCAATAAATGGTATGAGGCGGGCCCAGTCCAATTCAGGAGGTGGAAATTTGCCTTCATGATAATACACCGGGGTAGGCATGCTGCTCAGTCCTTCATCCTGGCCTTGGGATCAATGAGCAAAAAGCGCAGAGCCATGAGCACCCGTCTGGGATATTTGCGGTGCATGGCCATACCCAGCCAATAGGCGGCCTCTTCCTTGCCCATGGCCTCAATTCCGTCGGCCACCATTGGCATGTTCTCCCGATTGCGCATGGGAGCCAGGGTACGGAAAAGAAGACCCAGATTCAGGGCCTGATCTTCGTTTAAGGCATAGCGAGCCTAGTCCTGTATATTCAGTCCGCCCAGGTGAATTCCTGCCTTAGCCAGAAGACGCAGCACCCGGTGTTCAATCAGGGCCAGATTACGGCCGCGCAGGCCGGAAATGCGCAGCGGCTTTTTGACATCCGGTGTTCCGTTGTAGGGTATCTGCCAAATCTCAAACTCCAAATCACTTGGCCCGTGGTTTTCAACCCGCAGGTCATAGCGGGGAAGACCCTGGCCAGTTTCGCTGTCGACAATGTTGGGAAGTGCATTCATGAGGATGCCTCCGCATTAGCCAGTACAAAGCAGGCTCCGGTCCTGTTTTTGTCCATTGCCTGGAGTTTCCGAGGCAGTCTGGACCTCTATAACTGTATGTCCCAAGTCTACATCTGCTCCTTACACATGATTCCGGCTGGGATAGAAGACGTGCCGGTAAGCCTGCTGAATAGCCACGGCAGTAAGATACCCATAATGATAAAATAAAGGCGATTGTAAGGATGAGTGGTAAAAATAACTTAATAGCGGAAAGAAGACAAGCTCAACTTAGCTGTTTGCAGGGAGTTGACCCATTGCAGACGATTGGGTATCTGTTTTTTTCAGACAGCTTGGTGCACCCTGCTGTCAAATCTTGCGCATTTTACAATCTGTGGTGGCCGTAAGGCCTTAAAAGGGAAGCCGGTGCAAGTCCGGCGCGGTCCCGCCGCTGTCAGTGGGGATGAAATCCGCACTCAGCCACTTTGAGACATATTTCCCGGTATCTTCGGGGAATGGCAAGTTTCAGGGGAAGGCGCGGAGAGTAAGCTGATCCACGAGCCAGAAGACCTGCCGCGGTTTGTTTTCACCTGAAGGGAGATGGTAAATCCCCGGGAGGGCATAGTTGTATGCCAGCCCGGGGATTTTTTTGTGTGCAACTGATTGATCGTTGAATTTTTAAAGACAAGGGAGGTGAAATGGATCTGGTGGTAAAGATAAATATTGTCCCTGAGAAATGCCGGGGCTGCAGGGCCTGCGAGACGGCCTGCGCCTGGTGGGATAAGCCGCCTTTTAACCCCAGGCGGGCGGGTATTCATATCATCAAGGACGAGGAAGCAGGTATTGAATACCCGCTTTTGAACATGGAATGCCAGGAGAGATTCTGCGGCAAGCAGGCCCCGGGGGCCTGCTCCCTGCTGGAGCCTGCATGCGTTACTGCCTGTCTGTTCGAAGCCTTGCAAGTGGAAAAAGAGGAGGTCCGGGATGCGGGATAAATGGTATGGGTGGTGTGGAAGGATTCTCTACGTGGACCTGAACAGCATGAAGGTCAAAACACAAGAGCTGTCCAGGGACCTGGTCCGGGACTATCTGGGTCAGTCCGGCAGCGG
>NZ_QYZY01000224.1:0-1038 GCF_003838035.1 Desulfonatronospira sp. MSAO_Bac3
CCGAAAGGGGCCGGGTGACTCAGGACGCGCGCACCAACACCCTGATAGTCCGGGATACTCCCTCCCAGCTTGAAGAAATCACTCAACTGATAGATAATCTTGATCGTCCTGAACGGCAGGTGCTTATAGAAGCCAGGGTGGTATATGCTACAGAGAGTTTTCGCCGCGAACTGGGTGTCGATTGGGGCTTTGCATACCAGTCTCCAGGACTGGATTCAAACATTATCTCACCGGATACTTTCAACTTCCCAAGCGATTTAGAAGGTCTTCTCGGTGTTGGTTATATGGGTCATGAAGGCCAGAGTTTTTCTGTGCTGGAAGCAAGATTACGCTTGGGTGAGTCTCAAGGGAAATCAAACACAATCTCTGCACCTCAGATTATGACCTTAAACAACCAGGAAGCCAAAATCGAGCAAGGAACAGATGTTGCAGTCGATGTCATTGACGCAGACCTCAGAACCAGGCGTGAATACGTGCCAGCAACTCTTGAGTTGATTGTTACACCTCAAATCACACCTGACAACAACCTCATACTGAACCTTGAGGTCAGTGACAATGCTCCAGGCGAAGGAGGTAATATTGAGGTAAAAAAAGCTGAAACCACCCTGTTTGCAGAAGATGGTGAAACCATAGTAATTGGAGGAATCAAAAAGTTATCAGAAAGTCAAAGGGAGACTGGCATACCACCACTATCAAGGCTACCTATTCTGGGCTGGCTCTTTAAGCATGAACTAGTAGAAGAAAATATGGACGAGCTGCTCATATTCATCCGTCCAAAAATCCAGTAGAGAAGTAACGCATGGAACTGAAACTGCCCTCATCCAGAGACCTGCGCAGCATCTGGCAGGAAAGCTTTCTGGGTCAGAAGGGATTCTTTATACCAGGAGAACGTAAGCTTCCCATCGGCCGGGAAATGAAAATTGACCTGGTGGTGGAAGGTTCAAGCTGGGGCTCCCTGAAAATGGTCCCTGTATGGGCCAACCTGTCCGGCCCGGAAAGCAGTGATCTGCCCCGGGGCACCTTTCTTTTGCTCACATC
>NZ_QYZY01000021.1:0-1422 GCF_003838035.1 Desulfonatronospira sp. MSAO_Bac3
CAGGCCATGCAGGAGCCCGTGCGGACCATCCTTTCGGGACCGGCCGGGGGAGTGGTGGGAGCAGTGGAAACAGCAAAAAGGGCCGGCTTGGAGAAAATCATCACCCTGGACATGGGCGGTACTTCCACGGATGTATGTCTTATGGACAAGGCTCTGCCCCTGTCCACGGAAACCTGCCTCTCAGGTTTTCCCCTGAAGGTGCCCATGCTGGATATTCATACCGTGGGGGCAGGGGGCGGTTCCATAGCCAGGCTGGATGCCGGCGGGGCCCTGAAGGTGGGGCCTGAAAGCGCCGGGTCGGACCCAGGCCCCATATGTTACGGCCGTGGAAGTGAGATCACGGTGACGGATGCGCACCTGTTTCTGGGGCGTCTTCAGGCGGACAGATTTCTGGGTGGGGGGATGACCCTGGACAGAAAAAGCCTGGACGCGGCCTTTGAAGAACTTTCCGGCCGGGCCGGGCTGGAGCCCATGGATCTGGCTCAGGGGGTTCTGTCAGTGGCGGACACCAGTATGGAACGGGCCATAAGGGTCATTTCCGTGGAAAAGGGATTTGATCCCAGGGAATTCACCCTGGTATCCTTTGGCGGAGCAGGGGGGCTGCACTGCGCAGAGCTGGCCCGCATGCTGTCCATGCCCAGGGTGCTTGTACCGGCCAACCCCGGGGTGCTCTCGGCCATGGGCATGGTCCTGGCTGACGTCATCAGGGATTATTCCCGGACAGTGATGCTGGGACACGGGAAGGCTACCCACGGCCGCCTGCAGAAACTCTTCGGCCCCCTGGAAGAGCAGGCCCGGGAGGAAATGCTGCAGGAGGGTTTTAATGAAGACAGCTTAAGTCTGCACAGGTCCCTGGATATGCGCTACCAGGGACAGTCTTTTGAAATAATGGTGCCCTGGCGTATGGGGCAGGACCCCGGGGATGGATTTGAAGAGCTGCACCGGCAGAAGTATGGCTATATCCATCAGGGAAGGGATATGGAGGTTGTAAGTTTGAGACTAAGGGCCGCCGGAACTCCTGCAAAGCCCGCCCTGCAGCCCTCTACCCCAGGGGATGAGCAGGTTTCGGACAAGGCTTTTTATGGACAGACCCAGCTCTATTTTGAAGGTGGATTTATTTCCGCCCCTGTCCTGGACCGGAATGAACTTTTGCCGGGCAATGGATTTGCAGGCCCGGCAGTGATCACCGAGTACACTTCTACAGTGTTTGTCCCGCCCTTTGCCCGGGCAAGGGTGGATAACTGGGGCAACATAGTTCTTGATATCCTGGATGCAGATTAACCCCATGAAAAAATTCAGATTATTACCATGACCATAAACCCCATACTTCTGGAGGTCTTCAAGAACCGCTTCTCCTCCATCTGCGAGGAGATGGGCATGGTTTTGACCCGGACGGCCTTTTCCTCCAACATCAAGGAACGC
>NZ_QYZY01000225.1:0-11177 GCF_003838035.1 Desulfonatronospira sp. MSAO_Bac3
CTGGTATAAAAACACACAGAAAACCAGAAGAAGTATCAGGGCCCCGAGAAAGCCCCATTCCTCGCTGAAAACCGAAAAAGCAAAATCTGTGTGTTTTTCAGGCAGAAACCTCAGCTGACTCTGGGTACCCTCCATGAAACCCTTGCCCCAGAAACCGCCTGAGCCAACAGCTATCTGGGACTGAATGACATGATAGCCCGAGCCCAGAGGATCCTGGGCGGGATTCAAAAAACTGAGCAGTCTGGTTTTCTGGTAATCGTGCAGCATGAACCAGAACAGGGGGGCGATCATGGGCAGGAGCACCAGAAGAGCCTTGACCAGCTTCCTGTCTATGCCCTGATAAACAACAATGCCGGCCAGAAGGAAAAGTATGACCAGGGCCGAGCCCAGGTCCGGCTGCCTGGCCACCATTATTACCGGTATGATGATAATGATAAGTACCTTGAGCAGATCCTTGAGTTGTAGGGGATGTTCATCCCTGGACAGGATATGGGCAGTGAGGATCAGGGCACCGAGTTTCACCAGTTCACTGGGCTGAAAGCTGACAAAGCCCAGGTGCAGCCACCTCTGGGCACCGTAAATGGAGACCCCCCAGAAAAAAACACAGGCCAGCAGAATCAATGATACTGCGTAAATATACCAGGACATGACCTTGAGGTGCCTGTAGTCGAAGGACATGACCACAAGCATGGCCAGAAAGCCCGCCCCTCCCCATACAAGCTGTCTGCTGTAGAAATTGTTCAGGGTTGTTCCCTCGCCCATTCTGAAGGCGCTGGCGGAATAGAGATTGAGAACCCCGGCGGCGAAAAGCAAAGCCACCATAGCCAGTATATACCAGTTTATATGCAGAACCAGCTGTCTGTCGATCATGGAAGGTCCTCTTGTGCTGCCTTCTCGGAACTGAAGAGATAGTCATAGATGGACTTGACCACCGGGCCGGCTGCACCGGAACCGGATCCGCCGTGCTCAACCAGGGTGGCCACTGCGTAATTCTCATCTCCCTTTCTGGCAGTACTGATCATCCAGCCGTGATGCCTGAACCAGTAGTCAACCGCCTCGAGTTCGTCATCTTCATGTTCAGGCATCAGCCTGACCACCTGAGCCGTACCGGTCTTGCCCCCCACCTCCACATCCCTGGTCCGGAGCCGTCTGGCTGTACCGCGTTCCTTTTCCACGGTATCCACCATGGCCTGGTAAATAAAATCCAGAGTTTCTTCCTGCCACGGCAAGGGTTGGGGGTCCAGCTTCTTTTCCTCCAGTAGAAGGCTTGGCCTGTAAAGCGTACCTCCATTGGTTAGTGCCGCGGTAAAAACCGCCATCTGAAGTGGAGTGGTCTGCACAAAACCCTGCCCAATGACCATGTTCAGATTGTCCCCGCCTCTCCAGGCCTCGCCTACATTTCTGAGCTTCCAGTCCCTGTCCGGTATGATACCGGCCCTTTCGTGGGGAAGATTGATCCCGGTGGGCTTTCCCAGCCCGCTTTTTTTTGCAAAGGGGCTCATCTTGTCCACACCCAGCTTGCGGGCCAGTTTGTAAAAATAAGTATCGCAGGACTGGACTAAGGCCTTGCTCATATCCACATCTCCATGATGATGCCAGCACCTGAAAACCCGGTTACCCAGCCTGTAACGGGCCCTGCAGAAAATCTCCTCTTCCGGATCAAACCCCTCTTCCAGGCCCAGGGCGGCCATGACAGGCTTGAATACGGAACCCGGGGGATAAGCGTTCTGGATGGTCCTGTTGCGCAGGGGCCTGTGCGGATCTTCGATAAGATCCCTCCAGTCAGCATGGGATATGCCGAAAACGAACTTGTTGTTGTCATAACCCGGGGTGCTTACCAGGGCCCTGACCTGCCCGGTATCGGCATCAAGGACCACCACAGCTCCGCTCTTACCCTGCATCTGGGAATAAATGTGCTTTTGCAGGTCAAGATCTATGCTCAATTGCACGTTCTGACCTGATTCCGGGTATTGAAGCACCTGTTCCCGCAGGACCCTGCCCGCAGCATCCACCTCCTGCTGCTTGAGCCCTTTGGTCCCCCGCAGAGTCTGCTCCATGGTCAGTTCAAGGCCGTGCTTGCCCACATTGTCCCCCAGTCGCAGACCGGGGTCCCTTTTGAGCTCCTCCTCGCTGGCCTGGGCCACGTAACCCAGCACATGGGACAGAACTTCACCCTGCGGGTATTTCCTCCTGGGCTGCACCATGATTTTCACCCCCGGCCAGTAAGGCACCTCGGTCTCCACCCTGGTCAAAAGCTCATAGGAAAGGTTGGATACCAGGACCTGCTTTTCAAAAGACCTGACCATGTCCCTGCCCCTTTCAAACTCGGCCCTGATCTGCTCCAGAGGGATGTTGGTCCACCTGCTTATCTGCTTCAGAGTCCGGTCTATGTCCGGTGTGTCCTCCCGGACCAGGGCCAGGCTGTATGAAGGCTCGTTCACCGCCAGCAGTCTGCCATCGCGGTCCTGAAAAAGCCCCCTGGGGGCATAGACCAGCTGCCTGCGCTGCACATTGTCCTGGGCCTTTTCAAAAAAGTAGTCCGCCTTGTAAACCTGCAGGTACCACAAACGCACCGCAAAAACACAGAACAGAGCGACCACCAGGAACAGAAGAAAATTGTATCCCAGCTTTTCACGCAGCAGGCTTTTTTCTTCGAACAAGCTCATGCATTATGTACTTATTAAAAAGATTATATATTAACATCCAGAGGATAAAATGCACAGCGAACTGAACAAGTACTGACTCCGCATCCATGTGCACCGGCTGACCAAGATCCTGCATGCCGGCCATGACTAAGACAAGGCCTTTTTTAAAAACAGCAAGAAACAGGAATAAAAAAGCCATGAACAAAACATTTCTGGCCTCAAAAAACATGCTGGCCAGAGAATACGTCATGATCAGACCTGCATAATAAAGGATTACGGTCCCGAAGGCCAGGTTACCGGTCCCTTCCAGCAGGAGCATCCATAAGCACCCCAGCCAGAAGGCTGTATTTATAAATCCGAACTGCAGAAGCACCACCAGTCCAGGAGAGAAGAAGTCCGTGCCGGGCAGGAAAAACTGCCCCCAGATCCCGACGATGGTGAAAAAAATCCAGAATGCTGTATGTTTGAACAGAAAAGTTCCCCTGCTTCAAAAACCCTTGTTAAAAATCATATCCGCCCCGCTCGTCCAGCAGCATATCCTCCCCTGAAAAGTCCCGGATAATACCGTCGAAATCCAGGTAATCAGTCCTTAACTTGGTTATATTGTCCAGAACCATGACCTCTTCCCTGTCCATCGCCGACACCAGCTTTTCAGCCTCCACCAGCTGAAACAGGCGGATTTCGGAACGCTCCACCCTGCTCACCCTGGCCACCGGCAGGCCCTTGGGGTAAATACCGGCTGTACCGGAAGTTACTAAGTACTCCCCCTCCTGCAGCGGAGCATTCAAATGCACATACTGAACCGCCAGAGGCTTGTTCTGGCCCTGTCCGGCGATTATGCCCGGGGTCCTGGACCTTGAGCTGACCACAGGTATGCGGCTGTTGGGGTCTGAAAGCAGCAGCACGGTTGAAAAGTTGAGACCGGTTTTATAGGTCCTTCCAAGAACACCTTCCGGAGCCACCACAGGCATGTTGGAGCTTATCCCCTGCAGCCGTCCCTTGTCCACGATAATGGATTCCAGAACACCCAAGGGGCCGTAATTGTGGGCCACGACCCGCAGCCCGCTGCTGCTCCAGCCCGGTGGTGAAGTAAACTCCAGAAGGTCTTCAAGCCTCTCGGCGAAAGCAGCCTTTTCAGACTTGGCAGCCAGCTCCAGCTTGAGACTGTCCAGTTCACGGCGAAGCTCCCTGTTCTCCTGGTGCACGTCCACCAGATATACATAGCGCTCCCAGAAATCCTGGGCCATGGAATGGACCCGGACTCCGGGTTTGAGCACCCAGCCCACGAATTCCAGGCCTGTATAGGCCCCCAGGCGATCCAGGACTTCAGTGCGGGCATTCCAGGTATAAAGACCCAGGTACAGTGCAACACAGACAAAGAACAGGCCGATAATTTTTTTGGCAGTAATTTCCAGGCTAATCTATGGTAACCTCCTTGAGTACATCAAGATTATCCAGAACTTTGCCGGATCCAACAGCCACTGTGGACAGTGGATCTTCTATCACCGTAATGGGCAGGGATGTCTCATCCATGAGCAGCCTGTCCAGGCCCTTGAGCAGGGCCCCGCCCCCGGTAAGGACTATGCCGCGGTCCACGATATCCGAGGCCAGTTCCGGCGGTGTCTGTTCCAGGGCGATTCTTACCGCCTGGACAATGCTTTCCACCTGTTCCGAGATGGCCTTGCGCACCTCTTCGGAGGTTATGGTGATATTCTGGGGTATCCCCGAAACCAGGTCCCGGCCCTTGACCACCATCTGCTGTTCGTCATCCAGGGGATAGGCCGAGGCTATTGTGTTTTTTATGATTTCCGCGTTGCTCTCTCCGATGAGCATATTGTACTTGCGCTTGACGTGATGCTTGATGGAGTCGTCCATTTTGTCGCCGCCCACCCGGACAGACCTGCTGTAGACTATTCCGGACAGGGAGATCACCGCAACCTCGGTGGTGCCTCCGCCGATATCCACAACCATGTTGGAAGTGGGCTCGGTTATGGGCAGGTTGGCCCCGATGGCTGCAGCCATGGGCTCCTCAATGAGATAGACTTCCCTGGCTCCGGCACTCTGCGCGGATTCCTTGACCGCCCTTTTTTCCACCTGAGTGATGCCCGTTGGCACGCAGATGATTATACGCGGTCTCACCAGTCGCCTGCTGTTGTGCACCTTGGTTATAAAATGCCTGAGCATGGCTTCCGTGACTTCAAAGTCGGCTATTACTCCGTCCTTCATGGGACGGATGGCTGTAATGTTGCCCGGAGTACGCCCGAGCATCTTCTTGGCTTCTTCCCCCACGGCCAGCACCTTGTTGTTGCCCCGCAAGTCTCTTTTGACCGCTACCACAGATGGTTCCCGCAGGACAATACCCTTGCCCTTTACATACACGCAGGTGTTGGCGGTCCCCAGGTCGATGGCCAGGTCGTTGGACACAGCTCCGAACAGTCGGTCCAGAATTCTCGTCATTACTTTTCTCCGCTCGAGTATTTGCCCGGTGCCGATAATTGAACAGGCATCCGGGAATTAAGGTTGATGGCAAGGCCAGAGTCAGGTGCGGATCCAGCCCCTGAATTGACCCGGGGCTTGAATATGCTTAATGTAGGGTTTATGCGTACAGCACTGCGACGCCCGGATAAAGAGCGGGTCTTTCCCCGGTAGGCCGTCTGTCTGTATAATTAATGACCCAATCTAAAAATATTATCAGAAGTAGAACCAACAGGCAATACGGCAGGGCTGCGTTTTTTATATGGATATCTACAATACTCTATCCAGCCACTGGAGAAAAAAGTTCAACACCCGGGTTCAAAAAATCCCCCTGGATGCTGGTTTTGACTGCCCCAACAGGGACGGCAACATTTCCAGAGAAGGCTGTATATTCTGCAATCCGGCAGGATCCGGAACCGGACTATACTCGTCCGGCATGAGCCTTGAGCAGCAGTACCACTACTGGCGCTCAAAATATCTCTCCAGGCATCCGGAGGCTTTATTTGCTGCTTACCTGCAATCTTTCAGCAACACCTACGGACCTGCCTGCAGATTAAAAAGCTGCCTCAAAGAGCTTGCCTGCCTCCCGGGCCTGGAAGTTCTGTGCACAGGCACCAGGCCGGACTGCCTGGATCAGGAAAAGATGCGTATCCTGGCCGGATTCCAGGCAAAAGAGACCTGGCTGGAAATGGGTCTTCAAAGCTCCAACCCTGAGACCCTAAAGCGCATAAACCGGGGACACACGCCTGATGACTTTGCCCATGCCTGCCGCATGGCCCACAAAGAGGGCCTGAAAGTTTGCGCTCATGTCATAGCAGGTCTGCCCGGGGAAAACCTGGAAGATTTCCTGGAGACTGTAGACTTTATAAACCTGCTTCCGGTCCAGGGGATCAAAGTGCATAACATCTACGTCTGCAAAAACACCCCCCTGGCCGGATGGTGGAGTCAGGGGCTTTTCACTCCCCTGTCCCGGGAAGAGTACGTAAACTGGGCCGTGGCGGCACTATCCAGACTGAGACCGGACATTGTGGTGCACCGGCTTACCGGGGATCCTTCCGGGGACGAGCTTCTGGCCCCGGAATGGTCCCGGGACAAAACCATTACCATAAACAGCATCAAAAAATCCATGCAAAGCCGGGACCTGAAGCAGGGAGCAGATTGCCGGCTGAGTGCAGATGTGTCTTCTGCAGACGCCTTGAGCACCTGCGCATCCCGGCAGGAATAACCGGCAGGTATAGATGGATATGCGTGTAAGACTTACTCTTGCCTACGACGGCACCGGATATAACGGCTGGCAGATCCAGAAAGACGGCCTTACCATCCAGGGGGAGGTGGAAAAGGCCCTGTCCCGCATCTGCTCCGCAAGTATACGATTGCACGGTTCCGGACGCACCGATGCCGGAGTGCATGCCCTGGGGCAGGTCGCCCACTTCGATCCACCGCAGGGACTTCTCAATGTTCCCTGGGACAGAGCCTTGAATGCCCTTTTACCCCCAGACATTCGCGTACTTGACTTTGCCCGGACAGACAGGGAGTTCCACGCCCGTTTTTCGGCCCGGGCCAAAAAATATTCCTACACTCTGTGGACTGAAAAAGCCTTTTTTTATCCTCAACGCAGAAATTTTGTATGGAACACAGGCCCCCTCGACCTGGCAGCAATACAGGATGGCGCTCAATGTTTGCTTGGAAGCCATGACTTCAGCTCCTTTATGAACAAAGGCACAGAAATCAGGGACACCGTCAGGACTGTGCTGGACATTTGCATGGTGCCCGGGTTGACTTCCCGGGAAACAGTGATTTTCATTGAGGCCGGTGGCTTTTTGAAACAGATGGCCAGAAATATAGTTTCAGCCCTGGTCCATATCGGCCGCAAAAAAATATCCTGCAGGGACCTGGAGTATGTCCTGAAAAGCCGGGACCGGAGCCTGGCCCCTGCAACCGCCCCGGCCCGGGGGCTTTGTCTGGAGCATGTTACATATTGATTCCAGTCATGCTTTGTGGTATTAGTTCTCACAATCGGCAAACCTCCGGATTATTGACTTTTAAACAAAAAACATTACGCTAAATCGTTATGAGTAAAGAACTTACAGGGACTCTGCCCAGCCCGGGGACAGTGTCTGAGGAAGAAATAAAGGAACCGCAGCGCTATAAGGTTCTGCTGCACAATGACGATTATACCACCATGGAATTCGTAGTTCATGTGCTGCAGAAAGTCTTTCACAAGACGGAATCCGAAGCAATGCATATAATGCTGAGTGTACACAAGAACGGCACAGGTGTATGCGGTATCTATACCGGGGAGGTCGCAGAAACCAAGGTGGCCATGGTCACCAGCATGGCCAGGAAAAAAGGTTACCCCCTTAAATGCACAATGGAAGAGGTTTAAATGCTAAGTAAAGAATTGGAAAGAATAATCGCCAGGGCCATACGGGAAGTCAAGGTCCGCCACCACGAGTACCTGACTCTGGAACATATACTCTACGCCTATCTCATGGATGACAAGGGCAAAGAGGTCCTTTCGGACTGTGGCGCAGACCTGTTTAAGCTCAAAAATCAGCTGGAAAGGTTTTTCACCGATCATATGGAGGTAATGCCTCCAAGCGGCGACCGCGAAGTGGTCCAGACCATCGGGGTGCAGAGGGTCATGCACAAGGCCCTGTCCCAGATACAGTCCTCGGGCAAGAATATGATCCAGGCCGGGGACCTGCTGGCGGCAATGTTTGAAGAAGAAGAGGCCTTTGCTGTCTACTATCTGCAGTCCCAGGGCTTGAGCCGCCTGGATATTCTGGAGTACATCTCCCACGGCATGGAAAAGGACCGTCCGGGATCGGCCTGTTCCGGATGCAAGCCCAAGGAAAAAAACGAAAAAAGCGCTCTGGCCCAGTACACCCAGGACCTGGTGGAAAAGGCCGGCAAAAAGCTCATCGACCCTCTTGTGGGCAGAGAGGAAGAGCTCAAAAGGGTCATCCAGGTGCTTTTGCGGCGCAGGAAAAACAACCCCATATTTGTCGGCGATGCAGGGGTGGGCAAAACAGCCATGGCCGAAGGACTGGCCCTGCAGATATCACAGAAAAAAGTTCCCGAACCTTTTTTCGATACCAGGATTTTCGCCCTGGACATGGGCGCGCTTCTGGCCGGAACCAAGTTCAGGGGAGACTTTGAAAACAGGCTCAAGGGAGTAATCAAGGAAATAAAAGAGATCCCCGGGGCCATACTTTTCATCGACGAGATTCATACAATAGTCGGGGCCGGGGCCACCAGCGGTGGCTCCATGGACGCCTCCAACATCCTCAAGCCTGTGCTTGCCTCGGGTGAAATCCGCTGTATCGGCTCCACCACCTATGAAGAATTCAAGAACCATTTTGAAAAAGACAAGGCCCTGTCCCGCAGATTTCAGAAGATAGAACTGCCCGAACCAAGCACCAGCGAAAGCCTGGAAATACTCAAGGGGCTGCAGCCCTACTACGAGGAATTCCACCACGTGAAATATATGCCTTCGGCCATCAAGGCGGCAGTGGATCTTTCTGCACGCTACATCAACGACCGCTATCTTCCGGATAAGGCCATTGATGTCCTGGACGAGGCAGGGTCCATCTTTGTCCTCTCCGGATCCGGCAAGACCAAGAAGCAGATTTCACCCAAGGATATTGAACAGGTGGTCTCCAGAATGGCCAAGATCCCCTCCAGGCAGATTTCCTCTTCTGACAAGGAAAAACTTTTCAGCCTGGACCAGCACCTGCAGGACGCCATCTTCGGCCAGGACAAGGCCATACAGGCCCTGACCAGGGCTGTAAAACGCTCTCGGGCGGGCCTTCGCGAGGAAAACAAAACCATTGGCAACTTCCTGCTCATAGGCCCCACCGGAGTGGGCAAGACCGAGCTTTCCAGGCAGATGGCCCAGGTCATGGGCGTGAGCTTCATCCGTTTCGACATGAGCGAATACATGGAAAAACACGCCGTGGCCAGACTCATCGGAGCTCCTCCAGGATACGTGGGCTTTGACCAGGGCGGCCTGCTAACGGAATCAATCCGCAAGAATCCTTACAGCATTCTTCTTCTGGACGAGATCGAAAAGGCTCACCCGGACATGTTCAACATCCTGCTGCAGATAATGGATTACGCCACCCTCACCGACAACAGCGGACGAAAGGCCGACTTTCGCCATGTGACCCTTCTTATGACCTCCAATGCCGGGGCCAGGGAAATGAGTTCCCCCAGCATCGGCTTCGGGCAGGAGAATCAGGAGGACCTTACCGCCAAGGGGGTCAAGGCTGTGGAAAACATGTTCAGCCCTGAATTCCGCAACCGCCTTGATGCAATAATCCCCTTCAACGCTCTGAGCAAGGAAGTGATGCAGCAGGTTGTGGACAAAAGCATCCGGGAGCTCAATCAGCAGCTCAAGGGCAAGAAGGTCCAGGTCCAGCTGTCTGCGCCGGCCAGGGAATGGCTGGCTGAAAAAGGCTATGATCCCACTTTCGGGGCCAGGCCCCTGGCCAGGCTGATTCAGGAGCAGATCAAGGATCCCCTGGCGGAAAAGCTTTTGTTCGGGCAGAATAACAAAAAGTCCGTGGTCAAGGTGGAGCACGACAAAAAAAATGACCAGTTAAAGTTTAAGTGACCATTACCTTCCTCTCCAGGAACCTTGAATTCCCGCACCCCGGTCAGGCCGGCCCAGACGGGCTGCTGGCCGTGGGCGGGGATCTCACGCCTGAGCGCCTTATCGCGGCTTACAGCCGGGGTATTTTCCCCTGGTACGGCCCGGGCTCTCCCATTTTGTGGTGGTCTCCTGACCCCAGGCTTGTTCTCTTTCCCGGCAGCCTGCACATACCAAGAAGCCTGCGCCGGGTGCTCAACTCCGGAAAATTCACCATAACCGCGGACCAGGCCTTTGAAAAAGTGATAGAATACTGTGCCGGAATCAAAAGAGCCGGTGGTCACGGTACCTGGCTGGTGCCGGAGATGATCAGCGCCTATATCCGCCTGCACCACATGGGCATTGCCCATTCAGTGGAAGCCTGGCATAGAGGACAGCTGGCCGGAGGAATTTACGGCCTGGCCCTGGGCAGCATTTTTTTCGGGGAATCCATGTTCTACAGGGTGCCGGATGCATCCAAGACAGCACTGGTATACCTCTGCAGAATCATGCAGAATAAAGGATACCTGCTCATGGATTGCCAGCAGACAACAAGGCACATGCTTCGTTTCGGGGCACAGGAGGTATCCAGGGCCTTTTTTCTGGAAGAACTGGGAAAGGGGAAAAACCAAACCCGGGACAGGACCGAAAAGTGGGACTTTTCGTGTAACCCCTCAGGGTTCTTCATCCCGGAGAATGGGAGGGTGGGCGCTTAGGTCGTAAAATCCGTGCACTGCAAAATCCAGGGAATAATTGGGAACCTTATCCAGACGGATACGCCCCATGTTTTCATCTTCTGGCATGTCGGCCAGGGGAACAACTCCCGACGGAACAGGAAAAGGCAGGGCAGCACTGTTTATGACTGTAAGGCGTCCGGCATACCTGTTCTGCAGGTACTGAACCAGATGGTCGCGCTCCCTGCGGGTAAAGGCTTCCATAATGGCCCGGACTGCATCCTTTTCACCGTCCTCCATCTCCTGCAGGGATTTGCCCAGTATTTTGGTCCAGTCATAAGACTGCAGTTCCTCAGGGTCCCAGTGGCCGCGAAAGAGGTGAACCTCCACGTTTTTACGGCCCTTGAAGGATTTGATGCTCATATTGACCACATAGGCCCGTTCAAGGGGCAGTTCCTGTTCCGGGGCGACAATATTTAATTCCATAGGTTCTCCATTGTCCTTACAAGGGCAATCTAAGGCGGAAGCCGGTACCGGCTTCCGCCTTTAAAAAAATATTTCAGATTTTAGCATCCAATAAACATGTTCTGCCCAATACATCTGTAACTGTAACAAACTAAGGCGGGCTTTGCCCGCAACCCAATAAAGAAAAGAGCTATTTGACAGGATTAACAGGATTAAGAGATGGATAAAGAAAAAAATCATTTTGTCCTGGCCGGAAGCCAGGCCAAAAGGTTATCACTCCAGCAC
>NZ_QYZY01000226.1:0-9740 GCF_003838035.1 Desulfonatronospira sp. MSAO_Bac3
AAAATTGTCAAAAGCCGCCAGGTCGATGCCTATTCCCGCGGATTCCATGCGGCAAAGCACCGGCACCAGGGGCATCTCCAGCTCCTGCATAAGCCCAAGAAGACCAGCGGCATCAAGTCGTTTTTCCACCATCTGGCCGATCTTCAGGGCAGCCACAGCCCTGTTCTCCCGGTGCACCGCAATTTCAGGAGCATATGTTCTGAATATCCGATCAAAACTGTAATCCCTTTCTTCCGGATTAAGCAGGTACACCCCCAGGGAAATATCAAAAAAACCGGACACAGGTTCCTGCATCCAGTCCTGATTTTCCCTGTACAGATCTTTCAGGGAAAATACATATTTTTTGCAAAATTCAAGCTTTTCAATGGGCGGCGTTTTTTTCGGCACTTCCCATTCCTGGTCTTCCAAGGCCACCAGGTAACTGTCCTGGCCAAGATAAAGCCCGGTAATCCGTCCCCGGCAATCAGGCAGCTCTTCTTTTTCAGCCCAGGCCTTTTGCACCCCGCCCTTTTCCCGGCTCTGCCCATGCTTAAATTCCTGGCTTCCCGGGATCTCGTTCTTGAGACTTTTAAACTCGTATTCATCCAGAAATTTTTGAAGCTCAACCGGATCAGCCGGCCTTGTCTTGAGGGTTTCCAGTCCGGCCCCGCTCAAACAGTCCGGCTTTAGCTTAGTCAGCCTGCGGTACAGAAAAACATCATCCATATGCTCCCGCAGCTTTTCCTGTTCCTTTGGCTTCAGCTCATCCAGGCCCGCCTGCAGCTCTTCCAGGGAGGGGAATTTCTTCAGCCAGTTCAGGGCGGTCTTGGGTCCCACTCCGGGTATTCCCGGGATGTTGTCCGAACTGTCCCCCACCAGGGCCTGGTAATCCGGCCATTGCTCAGGGCCTATGCCCGTCTCGCGCCTGAATCCATCACAGTCAAGAATCTCGGCATTCTTTGCTCCCGGATCCCAGAGATAGACATGATCATCCAGGAGCTGTTTCAGGTCCTTGTCCGAAGCTACTATGATCACCGGATGTTTGCTCTTGAAGATTTCAGTATAACCGGCAATAAGATCGTCCGCCTCCAGCCCCTGGGCTGTATATTCCGGGATTCCAAGAATCCGCACCGCCTCCCTTAGAGGCTCGATCTGTGCGGACAGTCCTTCGGGCATTCCGGGACGCTGGGCCTTGTAGGGGATATACAGTTCATGGCGAAAGGTCGGTCCCTTGCCATCCAGGAAAAAACCCATATACTCCGGCTTTTCCTCTTTAACGATCTTTAAAAGCATGCGGATGACTATATAGATGGCGTTGGTTGGCAGGCCGTCGGAGCGCTTCAGATCCGGATAGGCATAAAACGCCCGGTACAGAAAGGAACTGCCGTCAATGAGGAAAACTGGTTCGTTTTTATACTCAATCTTTTCCCGGATCATTATTTGTCTTCCCTGCAGAGTTTTCTTTCCTGTTGGAGTTGGCGGTCCTGGAAGTCTTTTTCTTTTTGTTGCGGACATCGGCCAGGCGCTGCAGTATAAACTGCTGGGCATGCTTCTGATCTATCTTTTCTATGGGTATCTCCGCCCTGGCCATTTGCTTGTGTCCTCCGGCAGGCCCCAGGTCCTTGAACATCTGGGTGCATAGCTTGCCCATGTCCTTGCGCAGGCCGTCCCCCCTGAATATGATAACCAGCCTGTCCTCGTGTATCCCGCTGATGATATCCCAGGAAATATTGTGTACCCGCAAAAAGAAGTCCGCCAGGATAACCAGAATGTCCGGGGAATCCACCTTGCCCATGAACACGCTGGCCCCGTTGCCCATGAACCTGATTTTGCGGAAGGCCAGGGAAAAATACTTGAGCCATTCCCGGTGAAACTCGGACCTGATAATGTTCTGCAGAAGCAGTGGTTCGTAGAACTTGGTCAGATGCCTGAATGCCCGGATGTCCACATCGGAAAACTTGCGCTCGAAGCTCTGGGTATCGGTCTTTATGCCGTATACCAGGGCCGTGGCCAGAAGCTTCCCTGGACGAATCTTCATATTGTACAGGTATTCTGTGAGAAGAGAACTGGTGGCCCCGTACTCAGGGATTATCTCCTGGTAGTCGGCCTGAACCGGGTTTTCCTTGTCCAATGGATGGTGATCCAGGACTACAGAATAGTCGACCCGGGCAAGATCTTTGTGGTGGTGCGGCTGGGAATCAACCAGGGCGAACCTGTCATAATGGGGCAGCAGGGCGGGGGAAAACCTCTTGGTGGGAATACGCAGCAGTTTGATCATCTCCAGGTTGTCCGGCCTGGAAACCTCGTTTACATGTGCTATGCCCACCGAGTGCACCTTGCGATACAACAGACGCTTCAAAGCCAGGGCCGAAGCCAGGGCATCGGGATCAGCGTTGATCATGATGAGCAGGCGCTCTTTTTTCTTGAACAGCCCCTGCAGCTTGACCAGCCGGTTCTCCAGGGTACGAAAATATGCCATAACCCCTCTTGGGCCGTGGGGAAAACATACCCCATCAGGCCTGCAAAACTCTCAAGGCCTTGCGCCTTGGAAGCCCCCCTTTAACCTGAGTGTACAACATATGCAATGCCAATTTGATGCCGTATCACGGCTTTTTTTCTCTTTTATTTTATTCTGTGTTTTCGAGAATTTTTTGTCATCTTAAAATAGTCCAGAACGGGCCTGATTTTTTGGTGCAGTTCTCTCACTTTCTGGGCGATGTCTTTCACTCCTTTGGACTTGAGCAAGCCTATGGCAAAACCTCTCAAGCGATTTGTATTTGCAGGGCCGTTTCCGGTTCTTATTCTGTTTCTGTCTTCGTCATAAGTCCAATCAAGGATATAATGTCTGCTGTTTTCAATACTCCAGTGTCCACGATGGATTTGTATATTCTGGTAGGATCAACCTTATTTGGATGGTGGCTGGTTACGCCATAAAAAGAGTTTTCACAAAATTTATTGGTTTTTTGGTCATAGCTTTTTTATGAATGCAAAACGCCTGACCGACATGGGGAAAGTCAAGGTATTCATTTAGCCCAGAAATTGGTCCTGGCATACCAACCTTTTTCTTGACATGAATGCAGCCTCTTTTAAACTCCCTGCACAACCAGCACCCCATAATCCCCATTATTTATCTTATGAACATTACTTCAGAACTTGACTCTTATTTGATAAGCGATGACATCATGGCTGCGGCTTATTCCGGCACCACCCTCAAACAACGGGCCTGGATGAAAAAGCAGACAGCCCATTTGTGTACTCATTATGGCCTGGATGGCCACCATTATACCAGAAGTCTGCAGCATAGAGCATCAGATTTTTCCAGGACAAGCATGACCAGGCCTGTGGACTATGCAGGCCTGGTCATTGACAGCTTCCCTCCGGCCTGGAACAAGCTTCTGGCCTTGCTGGTGCCGGCTGCCATGCAGGGCTCAACGGAAACGGGGGTGTTCGTGCTCAGTGATAACCCGGAGGCAATAAATCCCGAACTGCTCACCGCTCTGGAACTGGCCGGGATAGAAGATATATACTGTCTGGACTTAGACACCTTAAAGGACTGGCTCAGCAGGCAGGGCCAGGACCTTGAATGTCTGTTCTTTGCCTGTTCTCAGGACTTCAATGTTCCTGACAAGGGAAACCATCCCTTCAACAGACGGCGCTGGCTGCATCTTACAGGACAAGAGACATACAGGTCAGCTGTCTGGGCGGATAAAAACCATGACTGGGACTGGGACGTACTGGCCTGGGCCAATCCTGACGTTTATTTTCTGGCGGCCGGGGAAAAGGCCGGGCAGGCCCCTCAAGGTTTCGAGATCCTGGATGTGGAACCCGGGGAACTAAAAGACATGGATGTGGATGTATTTTTTGGTCCTGAAGAATACTTCAAAGACACCAGGGCACCCCTGGGATTAAGTCCGGGCTTAGAGGCCTGCTGGGTCTGGCCTGGTCTTGACAGGCATTTTTTTTCATCCAGACGTGAATTCTGGGCCGGCATGCCTGCCCACAGAAACAATAACTCCTAACGCGGGCCATGCCCGCAACCCAAATAAGAAGATTATTGAACCACAGAGACACGAAGATCACAAAGTTTAAGACAGTAAGGAGGGTATTTTTTGAAAACCGGGCAACGGTTTTCAAAAAGGATGCCTTTTCATTTGCCGTTTTCCCGGCAAATGAAAAACCAAAACCCTTTGTGCTTTCTTCCTTTGTGTCCTTTGTGCCTTCGTGGTTCAAACTTTCTTGTTTTTTGTACAAGGTTTCAGGAGTAAGTCACTGAAGATCATTCACCCTGTACAGGGATAGAAACCATGGCAGCCAAAAAACCATCATCCAGCCGACTGGAAAAGATTCGAAACATCGGCATCATTGCCCATATAGACGCAGGCAAGACCACCCTGACCGAACGTATCCTGTACTACACCGAGAAAATCCACCGCATGGGAGAGGTGCACGAAGGCACCGCCACCATGGATTTTCTGCCTGAGGAGCAGGAACGCGGCATCACCATAGCCTCGGCCTTTACCTCCTGTCTGTGGCGTGAAAAAATCATAAATATAATAGACACTCCGGGGCATGTGGACTTCACCGTAGAAGTGGACCGGGCCCTGCGTGTCCTGGACGGTGCAGTGGCCGTATTCTGCGCTGTGGGTGGTGTTGAGCCCCAGAGCGAGACCGTATGGCGGCAATCTACCAAATACCATATCCCCAAGCTGGCTTTCATTAACAAGATGGATCGCCCTGGAGCCGACTTTGAGGCGGTATTGACGGCCATGCAGGAAAAACTGGGCGCTGTTCCCCTCCCGGTTCAGGTCCCCCTGGGAGAGGGAGAAGACTTCAAAGCTGTACTGGACGTGATATCCGGGCAGAAGCTGGTATTCGAAAACCAGTCTCTGGGCAGGACTATAGAAAGGCTGCACCCGGACAGCCAGGAGCAACAGCTGGTTACAAAATGGCGCAGTATCCTGGTGGAGGCCCTGGCTGATCACGATGACCAGATCATGGAGGATTTTCTGGAAGGCCGGGACATCCCCGCAGAAAAACTTCTTTCAACCATCCGCACCCTCTGCCTGCAACTAAAAGGTGTGCCTGTTCTCTCCGGCACCGCTCTGAAAAATATAGGGGTGCAGCCTCTTATGGACGCCATCTGCGAATTTCTGCCCTCGCCCTGGGATGTGCCCCAGGTGCAGGGACTGGATCCTGCCACCCACAAAAGCAGGTCCTTTCCGGTGAAAAGCAGTGCCCCCCTGTCGGCCCTGGTGTTCAAGGTAAGCATGGAGACAGGCAGGAAGCTGGTTTTTTTGCGTATCTATTCCGGGACCATAAAGGCCGGGGACATGGTCTTCAATTCAACCCAGAATATTCAGGAAAGAGCGGCCAGGCTTTTCACTGTGCACGCAAGACACCGGGAAAAGTTAGAACAGGCCGGGGCCGGGGAAATAGTCGCTGCAGCGGGCATGAAGGATGCCCGGACCGGAGATACCATCTGCAGTGAAAAGGACCCCATACTGCTGGAAAAAATAAGCGATTACGTCCCGGTCATCTCCCTGGCCCTGGAGCCCAGGAACAGCCAGGAGGAGGAGAAGCTCACCTTTGCCCTGGACCGGCTGCTGCAGGAAGACCCTACTCTCTTCTTTGAGCGGGATCAGGAAACTGATCAGATAATAATTTCCGGGATGGGCGAACTGCACTTGGATGTTGTTCTGCACAGAATGAGACGCGAGTACGGCGTGGATTTCAGGGCCGGCAATCCCCAGGTTGTGCACCAGGAAACCATACAAGAAAAGGCCCGGAGTCACGGCGAATTCGCCAGAGACCTGGGAGAGGAATTTCACTATGGATGGGTGGAAGTCCAGCTGGAGCCGCGCGGACGGGGCCAGGGCAACCGTATAAGCCTGGAGGTTGACTATGAGAGCTGGTCCCAGGCCTGGTTGGATGCAGTCTATGAAGGGGTGGAGGACGCTCTGCAGGCAGGGGAAATGCAGGGCTTTCCCATAACCGATGTCCACGTCCGGGTAAAAAGGCTAAAGTCAGAAAAGGGAGCAGACAGCATAGGCTTCAGACTGGCTGCGGTGCAGGCGGTCAAAAGCGCCATGAACCAGGCCGGACCTGTCATGCTGGAGCCCATAATGAACCTGGAAATCCAGACCCCGGCGGATTTTGTGGGCGAATGCATCAACCTTCTGGGGGCCAAGTCGGCCCGGGTGGAGAACATGTTTGACCGCGGGGAGCAGAAAATCATTCATTCCCTGGCTCCGCTTCGCAATATGTTCGGCTTCTCCACGGACCTGCGCTCCGCCACCCAGGGCCGGGCCGGATTTACCATGAAATTTCACAGCTTCGACACCATGGGCTCGTAAATCTCCCGGCCACAGCTGCAAGCCAGCTGCCTATAGTATTCCGTCCTTCCCGGTATCTGCCCAGAAAATACGTTTCCTGCTTTGCACCAAAGCAGACTTTAGAAGCCTCAGGTGGGTCCGCTGGCCGGCCCGCATGAGGGTGCTGCTGCAGAGCCTGGCAGTGCGGAACTGTCACGCCGGGAAAAAGAAGCGGCTGCGGACATGCACCTGTTGGAGGTGACATCTTGTTTGCACCCGGGACAGGTCACCCTGTCCGGCTGGCCTTTGACCAGCTCCTCAAAAACCTTATTGCAGTCCGGGCAATGATACTCATAAATGGGCATTTTCCATACTCCTTTTAACCTGCCTTGAAAAGCTTGTGGTTTTTCTTTTATTTTGGCATCATAGTCAAAAATTTATAAACATCCAGCCAGCCAAGGAGGCATTATGGCCGAGGTAAAAAAGATTCTGTGCGCGGTTGACTTCTCTGATATGAGTTCCAAGGTGGCGGATTACGCCCAGACCATTGCCAAATCCATGAACTCCTCTGTAAAGGTGGTCTACATCGCTCCCAGCCTGTCGCAATACGTGGGCTTTCACGTCCCTCCCACATCCATTGAAAATTTTGTGGGAGAAATTGTCAGCGGAGCCGAGAAAACCATGGATATCTTCATTCAGGAAAACTTCAGCGAAGTTGACGCCACCGGCCAGGTACTCACTGGATACGCAGCAGAAGAGATACTCAAGTATGCTGACCAGGAGGACATGGACATGATAATCATGGGTACCCACGGACGCAAGGGCATAGACCGGGTACTGTTCGGCTCGGTGGCGGAAAAGATAGTCAAATCCGCCCCCATACCTGTACTGACCATCAGGCCTTAATGCCTTGTTCCTCAACTGCTGTTAAAAGACTCTTTAATTATTTAGAGGTAAGACCAGCCCTGGTACTGCCTGAAATATGCAGAAAAAAACTATGTTCAACTTCCTGCAGACCAAAAACCCTTCCTGCAGCCTGGACCTGGGCAGCACCTGGGCCAAGACTGTAAGGCTTGCCCGCAAAGGCAGGGAGCCGCAACTTGACAGGGTTGCCAGGATCGTCTGGTCGGCTGCCGAGCATAAAGATTTCCAGAGCAAAGGCCGGCGGATAAAAGAGGCATGGGGGCAACTGGGCCTCAAGGACAAATCCGTAATCTCATCCCTGGCCGGTCATTCAGTAATTGTAAAAAGGGTATTCTTGGAAAAATCAGACTCCGGTGACCTGGAAAGCAAAATAAACGAAGAAGCCGGGCAGTACATTCCCTTTGATATAAGCGATGTGCACCTGGACTACCATATCCTGGAGCCGGACCCTGAAAGCGAAAACCAGGAAGTCATTCTCGTGGCCACCAAGAAAAAAGTGGTTCAGGACCTTACCCAGGTTATGGACCATTCCGGCCTGGGTCTTAGCATAGTGGATGTGGACGCCTTTGCCCTGAGCAACTGTTTTGAATTTAATTATCCGGAACTGACCGAAAAGCCGGCATACCTGCTGGACATAGGGGGGCAGCACAGTATGTTTGCTGTATTCTGGAAAAACCAGCCCCTGTTCTTCCGGGAGATGTCCTTCGGCGGCAAACAGTTGACCGATGTCATTGCTTCAGCCCTGGAAGTGGATACTTCCCGGGCTGAAGCCCTCAAGCTTCAGGGACCGGATGCCTTAAGCAACCAGGATAAAAACCGCATCAACAGCGAATGCGGAAAAGTTCTGCGGACCTGGGCCTCGGAAATCAAAAGACTTGTGAGCTTTTATCAGACATCCGTGCCGGCGGTTAAACAAGCCGCCATTCTCCAGTTGTCCGGTGGAGGAAGTCTTTTTCAGAGTGTTGGCAGCATCCTGGAAGAGGAGTTGCAGCTGGAGACCAGGCACATGGACCCCTGGAAAAAAGTGGAAATAAAGTCCAATGATTTCGATCTCAAGTACCTGGAGTCGATCAAGCCACAGTTTTGCGTACCTACAGGCCTTGCCCTGAGAGGATTTATCTAACCCATGATCAAAATCAACCTGTTACCGCACTCCAAAAGGGCCAGGGTAAAACCCGCGGAAAAACAGCTCATCCTGGGCCTGGGCCTGATTGTGTGCATAAGCCTTGTGTGCGCGGTATTTATCCTGTGGTCCGGCAGCCGGGTCTCCAGCCTTGAAAACAGGGTTGCCGACCTGGATGAACAAAGACACGAACTGCTGCAGCAGGTAAGACACATTAACGAGATCAAGGACAAGATGGAACAGATGCAGTCCAATATCCGGGCCATCAAGGATATACGCACCATACAGCCACTTCCGGTACGCTACATAGAAACCCTGGTCATCAACCTGCCCGACCAGAGGATCTGGTTTGAATCCATGGACCTGGACCCCGACGGCACCCTGGAGATCCGGGGAGTGGTCCTGGACAACCAGGTTTTTGCCCGGTACGTGGACGATTTACGTCAGTCGCCTTATGTACACAAGGTCAACACAAGAAGAACCTCGCGCAGGCAGGTGCAGGATCTGGACCTGGTGGAGTTTGACTTCCTGGTCCAGGCAGGAGAACCTTTGCCCGGGGAGTTGACCCTGCAGGGCAGCAATGAAGAGTAGGCCATGAAACTGAGCAGAGAGCAGATAATCGCCGGGGTGGAATCCCTGAGTACAGGGCGCAGGATACTTATCCTGGTCCTGTTGGTGGTTATTGTGGGCGGAGGCTCATGGCAGTTCTTTATAGGCCCCAACCTGCAGCAGGCAAGGGACCTTGAATCCGAACTGGAAGATCTGGAAACGGACATTGCCCTGTACTCCGGTCAGGTGGCAGAGTTGGCGCAAAAAGAAGAAGAAGCCGAAGCTATGCAAAAGGAACTGGAGATGGCCCAGACCCTGCTTCCTGCTGACACTCATGCTTTAGAGAGGCTTCTTGCTTCTTTTGAGCGTCTGGGCAATGAAAAGGGTGTGCGCTTTCTCCTTTTCCAGCCCGGCAGCGAGGAGATGCATGACTACTTTGCCAGCCGGAGTGTGCAACTGCGCCTGCAGGGCCGCTTTCACGACCTTGTAGGTTATTTTGACGCCCTGGCCGGCCTGGACAGGCTGGTCAGCCTGGAAAGCCTGCGCCTGCGTCCTGTGGATGAGCAGCAGTTCTCCAGGGACAGGATGCTTACGGCAGAATCAAGGCTGCGGGTCTACAGGGCGCTTACCGCCGAAGAAGAGGCAGCCCTGGAGGATGATTAAGAAATGCCAATAAAAAACAGGGGCGTTTCAAAAACAGTATTTTCCATTGCTTTTATTTTTGTTTTTGTCTTTCCCGTCCCGGCGCAGGACAACGACCGAAGCTCGCCTGACCCGGACTGGATGCAGGTGGAAGCCCCGCAATACAACCCGGAAGGGCTGCAGGATCCCTTTGTCCCTTTTGTCATGCCGGA
>NZ_QYZY01000227.1:0-3263 GCF_003838035.1 Desulfonatronospira sp. MSAO_Bac3
AGACTGCGCGAACTGGCCCTAAAAGGGGAGCAAAGCGACAAATGCCTGTCCACCTTGAGAAACGAGGAAATCAGAAAACGTCTTGCCCCGGACCAGCTCCTGTCCTGGTCCGAGACCGCACAGGTGCTTGGAGATATTAACCTGGCCCTGGAAATCCTCGGCTGGACCTGTGAAAAGCACCCCGGTCATTTGCCGGCCTGGAAGGAAAGATACGAACTCCTGGTGAGGATGAACCAGCTTGCACAGGCCGAGTCTGTCAGGGCCAGGGCATTGAGCCTGCATCCGGAACTGGAAAGAGATCTTACAATACCGGCATCCCAGGAGTTTGACCCGGCTGACCCGGAGGTGGAGGATCCTTTCAACCTTTTCAGGGAACGACAGGAACTGCAGGAGCTTTACCTGTACTATTTCCAGGGCAGGGAAGATGTATTCGCCAGGCAGTGGGTGGACAAAAATAAAGAGAGTCAGGGTTACATGCCGGTACGAAGGCCCATTTCAGCCCAGGACCTGCTAGAGCATATCAAGGGCCAGAAAACTTACGGCATTTACCTTTTGCGCCGGGATTCCACGGTCAAGACGGCTGTAATAGACATGGACCTGAAAAAGGCCTTCAGGGGCAGCCAGGTAAAACCTGCGGACAAATCCGGCATCAAGAGTGAAAAAGACTATATCCAGGATCGTATGTCTGAACTGTCCGGGAAAACACTCGGCTACAAGCCGTTGTGCGAATTTTCCGGGGGCAAGGGGTATCATTTCTGGTTTTTCTTTGAGGAACCAGTGCAGGCGTCCATTGCCAGAAAAGTCATCTCTCCACTGGCCGGAGCCCTTACCAGGGATTGTCATTTTTTCAGCCTGGAGGTCTTTCCCAAGCAGGACCGGTTGCAGGGCAAGGGCCTGGGCAACTTGGTCAAACTCCCTCTTGGTCTGCACAGAGTAACCGGCAAGCCTTCATACTTTACGGGCTGTCCCAGAAACGACCCCTGGGCCAACATTAAAAAGCTGAAAGGTCACCCTTTTATCCAGTCCCAGGAGGTTTTGAGCGTTGACCAGGATAAGCAGCAGGGCAATGTTTCCCTGCATCCAGCCTACAATGAATGGGCAGGCAAGTATCCTGAACTGCATCTTTTGTCCGAAAGGTGCCCTCCCCTGGGCCGGGTTTTTTCCGCCTTGCGCAAAAACAGGGAGCTGGGACTCAAGGAAGAAAAGGTCCTGTTTCAGACCATTGGTTTTCTCTCCAGGGCCAACCATCTCCTGCATCACCTGTTGCAGGACATCCCGGAATACAACCCCCACCTGGTGGACTACAAGCTCTCCAGGATCCGGGGCACTCCCCTGGGATGCAAAAAAGTTCACCAGCTTTTAAACGTGCATCTGGATTACTGTGTATTCCAGGAGGCCGGCTCTTATCCGCATCCTCTGCTGCATTGCCGTGACCATATGGCACCCCGGGACCAGCCTGCTGAAAAGATTGAAAACCTCAACGATGCCCTGGACCATCTCCGGACCAGCCTGGACATGGTCAGGCGATTTCTGCCCGAAAACAGGAGGTAAAACATGCAAAGAGTGTACATCCTGGACCAGGGCAGTTACCTGCGCAAGTCAGGTCCCAACCTGGCTCTATACAAAGACCGTAAACTGGTTGAGGAAATACCCGGATCCGGCCTGGAACAGCTGGTGCTTATGGGGTACACCTCGCTTTCCGGGGGAGTTATAGACTTTCTAATCCGCAACAGAGTGGAAACGGTATTTCTGTCTCCTTCCGGCGGATTCAGGGGAAGGCTGAACATTGACGAGCACAAGGACGTCCAGAGGCGGCGCAAGCAGTATTTAAACCTGTCAGACGATGGCTTTCTCCTGGCAGTCGCCAGGGCCGTTGTTCAGGGCAAACTGCGCAACCAGGCACGTTTTCTCCAGGCACAGGGTCAAAGAAACAAACTTCAAGATGCCCTGGCCATGTCCCAGGCCCTCAAGGCGCTTTCCAGAAATGTCCGTGATGCCCGGGACATGAATACTCTGCGCGGAATGGAAGGCCACGGATCAAACATGTTTTTTCGTGCCTTTGGACTTTTGGTTAAAAACCCGGACTTCAAGTTTACCGCCAGGTCCAAAAGGCCACCCCTGGACCCTGTCAACGCCTTGCTCTCTTTTATTTACACCATGCTTACCAGCGAGGTCTTAAGCGCCATCAGGACAGCCGGGCTGGACCCAGGCCTGGGAGCCCTGCACGAACCGGCCTATGGCCGCCCTTCCCTGGCCTGTGACCTGGTGGAAGAATGGAGAACCTATATAGCGGACAGGCTTGTGCTGCAGCTTATCAACCGGGGTACGGTCAAGAAGGATGACTTTGTGCACCGTGACCACACCCGGACAGATTTTGTCGATGAGCACGACCTGGTACAGAAAAGACCGGTGGAACTAAAACCCGGACCCAGGCGTGCACTGGTGCAGACCTATGAAAACTGGATGAACCAGGATATACAGGCCGGAAAGCTGGGAAAAAAGCTGAGCTATAGAGGGTATATACTGCACCAGGTCAGGCACTTTCTAGAGTGCATAACGGATGACAACCCTGATTACCAGCCTTTTTCCTTGTCGGAGAAGATGTAGTGTTTTACCTGGTATGCTATGACATTGTGGACGACAAAACCAGGTATAGGGTGGCCAAGGTTTTAAAATCCTACGGTTACCGGGTACAGAAATCCGCCTTTGAATGCCCGGACCTGACTGAAAAGGGATTTTTGAAGATGAAGGACCGTGTGGAAAGACTCATCGACTTCGCCGAGGACAGTGTGCGCTACTACCGCCAGTGCAGATCCTGTCTTAAAGACTTTGAACAGTCCGGGCTTGGTGAAGCACCGGAAATCAAAAATTACCACGTAGCGGGATGAAATATCTGCTCGATTACTTCTGCTTTGAGGGCTTGCTGGACAAAGGCTGGACAACTTCCCGGAAGAGCACTTGATATAAAAAACAGGCACTTATCTGCATTTCAAATAAAAATCTGAACTTGATCTGAATAAAAACTCAAAAAAAGCATAACTTATTGAAATAATTTGCCTTGAATGACTGCGCTATTCAGATTCTGTTTTTTCAAATTATGACGATATGTTAGAGCAACAATTTTGATCAGCACTAACATGAAAAAGTTCCTTGATTTTTTAATGAGGGGGGTATATTCAGAATTTGGACTGTGAGGCTATGTATGATAAGGGTTGCCAGAGGGAGAGTCTGAAACATTGCCCCGATTTGAGGGGATTGAGACT
>NZ_QYZY01000228.1:0-13021 GCF_003838035.1 Desulfonatronospira sp. MSAO_Bac3
AAGGAGTATCTGGAAGAAACCGGACAGGATTTTTTCCGGGACTATATCCGTTGTCTGCGCAACAATACCCGCCTGGACGGAGGCAAAGGCGAGGAAAGCCTTGTTGTGCACGAGGACAAACACGTCCTGCTCTTTGTTCCCAAGGCCCAGGTCTCCCAGTGGGAGCTGCAGCTTTTGCCCCAAGAGCAGGTGGGAAGCATCCTGGAGGCGGATGACGAGTGCAGGCGGTCTCTGGACCGGGCCATGCTGCTGGCCCTGCAGATACTCGAGGGGCTGGGAGCCAGGATGGTTACGAGTATAGAATATTCCGGCAGATTCACCAGTCCCGGCCTGCAGCGCCTCATGTACTCTTTTCTGCCCAAACTGCCCTGGTCGCCAGGGTCCTTCAGCGAGGCTCAACACCGGTTTATCTGCGGGCATTACCCCGAGGATTTTGCAGCGGCCTGCAGGAACCAGGCTGCTGAAATTCTTCAGGATCCGGGATTATTTGAGCCAAAGAGCATATCCTGAAGCTCCATGATGGTGGATATGCCGGTGTCCGACTCGGGGCTTCTGGGGCAGAAGACGGGTTTATAACCCAGCCTGAAGGCCTGTTTTAGGCGGATATCCTGCCCCAGTACCGGCCTGATCTGACCGTTTAAATCCACCTCCCCCCAGAAAATGGCCCTTTCGGGCAGGCTCTGGTTGTGAAACGAGGAGAGAACCGCCGCCACAAGGCCCAGATCAAGACCCGGATCCACCAGTTTAAGCCCGCCCCCTATCTTGGTGTATATATCCGACTGGGCCAGGCTGCGCTGCAGTTTCTTTTCCATGACCGCCAGGAGAAGGTGCAGGCGGTTCAGGTCAAAACCCAGGGCTGTGCGCCTGGGGATGCTCAGAAAACTGGGCGTGGCCAGGGCCTGGACTTCCACTGCAAAGGGCTTGTGCCCGTCCACGGCCATGACCACTGCTGTCCCGCTGAGGGCCGGGTCCCTGGCCTGCAGGAAAAAGGTCGAGGGGTCCTGGATTACTTCCAGTCCCAGAGCGCCCATCTGAAACATGACCAGCTCGTCGGTGGGTCCGAACCTGTTTTTAATGACCCGCAGAATACGGAAAAGATGCTCCTTGTCCCCTTCCAGGTAAATGACCGTGTCCACCATGTGTTCCAGGAGCTTGGGACCGGCAATCTGGCCTTCCTTGGTCACGTGTCCCACCAGGAAGATGCAGGTTCCGGATTCCTTGGCGGCTTTGATGAGGCTGGATGAGACCTGTCGGATCTGTGTGGGGGCCCCGGGCATGGAATCGGATTCAGAACTGCTTATGGTCTGCACTGAATCGATTATCACCAGTTGATACGGGCCGTGGGACGAGAGGGCGGCCAGAATATCCTCCAGGGAACCGGTGGCCATGGCCTGGAGGTTCTCCTGGTCCAGGCCGAGCCTCTGGGCCCGGGATCTGATCTGGGGCAGGGATTCTTCGCCGCTTATGTAAAGAGTGTGACCATCCTTTGTCCCTGCAAGGCTTAGAAGCTGTAAAAGTAGTGTGGATTTACCGATACCCGGCTCACCTCCCAGAAGTACGACACCCCCCGGGACCAGCCCTCCTCCCAGTACGTCGTCCAGTTCCTGCATGCCGGTGGGCATATGGTCCGCCCGGGTGAGGTCCACACTGGAGAGTCTGCTTGGGCGGCTGGCGGGGGAGACGTTTTGTGTCTTGCCCTGCGTGGAACCGGACCTGGCCTCCAGGGTGTTCCACTCGCCGCAGCCCGGGCATTGCCCCTGCCAGCGCATGGCACTGGACCCGCAGGAGGTGCACACATGTATAGTTCTGGTTTTCATGCGGCCTATTCCGGAATGTGGGCCTCTATTACCTCCAGGCCGAATTCCTGGACTTCTTCAGGGGGATTGAAAAAAACGGTCATAAAGGGAGTGGATTCCCCCGGCTCAATATGCTTATTGTTGGTCAGGATGCCCAGCTGGGAGGTCAGAGTGGACTCAAGCTCGTCTCTCGAGGAAACCTGCAGCTGGAAAAGTGAGGCGGCATTTCCGGCCAGAAACTCCTTTTCCTGGACCACCTGTTCCTGATTATCGTACAGGGCCGCCCGGAGTTTGATGCGGGCGCGGGGCGAGTCGAATTCGTTCACGGCCCGGCCCTCCACCACGAAAAGCTGCCCTGTTTCCTCGTTGTTTACAAAGTACTGCCGGACATTCTCCAGGGAAATATCCCGGACGTCCTCTTCTGTAAACACCTCTTTGCGGGGAACTTCTTCAGCGTCTCTTTCAGAGCTGACAAAGGGAATATAGACGTGCTGGGCGATTTTGGGCAGGGCTACGTAAAGACTGGCGGCGACGATTAAAAAAAGCGCCAGGACCGCCCCGATCTTTTTCAGCCTGGGCCTGCCTGCTTTGCCGGTTTTTTCCTCCGGGGTGATCTCAACATGCATGTCGTCCCGGGAGGGTTTTTCCGGGGCAGTGTCTGCGCTTTCCCGGAGAGAATCGCCGGGGTCCGGCGGCTGCTGGTAAGCCTGGTCTTCATCGTTTAGGAATGAAAGGGTGAAGACATGCTTGCAGCGGGTACACCGGACTTTTTGATCCTCTTTGAGCCTGGAGTCGTCAAAGCGGTACTTGGTGCTGCAGTTTGGGCACTGAACTGTCATAGCTGGTTCTCATGCATTTTTGGCTGATTATTCTTGCGATGGGTCAATGGCATAAATGCCTGGAAGGTTTCTGTATTTTTGAGCCATATCCAGGCCGTAGCCCACCAGGAAGCCTTTTTGCACACGAAAGCCGCAGAAATCCACACTGACTGGAAGCTGCCTGCGCTCATGCTTGTCTATCAGGGCACAGATCCGAACAGAGCTAGCCCCTCTGGAAAGGAGCATCTGTCTGAAGTAATACAAAGAAACCCCGGTATCAACTATATCTTCCACCACCAGCACGTTTTTTTCCCAGACATCGGTCTCCAGATCGTTTTTGACGGTCACCTCGCCTGAGGTGACCGTATCGTCCCCATAGCTGGACAGACGGACAAAATCAATCTCCATGTCTATTTCCAGGCTTCTCACCAGGTCTGCAAAAAAAACAAAAGCCCCCTTGAGCACGCACACTCCCAGGACTTTTTCCCGGCCGTAAAAAATGGAGATTTCCCGGCCGAGATCCTGCACTCGTTTTTTTATTTCATCCCGGGCAAAGACCTCTCTTAAATTCAAGGCAAAGTCCTTTTTTACATTTCCGTAAGCATGGCAATTTCGTCGCAATCGGGGAACTTGGGGCAATTGAGGCAATCGGCCCACACCTTCTGGGGCAGCATGTCCTTGGAGATTTCCCTGAAACCCTGCCTGGCGAAAAACTCCGTCTGGTAAGTCAGGGTAAAGACCCTGTATATCCCCAGGGTCAAAGCTTCGCTTAGGCAGGCCTCCACCAGCCTGCCCCCCCAGCCCATGTGCCGTATGCTGGAAACTATGGCCAGGGAACGGATTTCGGCCAGGTTGTCCCAGACAATGCTCAGGGCGCAGCACCCCATTATATTGTTGCCGGGATCATCGCACACCACGAAATAGTCCCTCAAATGACTGTAAAGGTCGCTGTAGGACCTGGGCAGGAGCAGGTCCTGCCTCGAGCAGTTCATGAGGATCCCGTGAATGGACTTGACGTCCCCGATTCTGGCTTTGCGTAAGTAAAGCTTGTCCAATTTAATCCGCCAGCAGCCGGTCCAGTTCTTCCTGCAGGATTTCATAGTCCACGAGGCTTTCATGGACTTCGGCCAGGTTTCCTTCTGCGTCATATATCAAGGTGTAAGGAATGCCGGTGATATCGTAGGCATCCATAACATCCTGGGATGATATATACACCGGGTAGTTCATGTTTTTTCTTTCCATGAAGTCAGGAACAGCCCGGGGGTTAAAATCAAGTGAAATGCCTATGATGCTCACCCGATCCGGGCTGTAGTCCTGCCTGATTCTTACCAGGTCTCGAATTTCCGCCCTGCACGGCGCACACCAGGTTGCCCAGAAGTTGAGGATAAGCACCTTGCCTTTTTCATCTTCAACGAGTTTTTCAATTTCCTCCGGGTCCACCTCTTCCGGTACAGAGCTGTCATCTGCAGTGGCTGCCAGAGGCAGGGCAAGCAGCAGAGCCAGGCAGATACATGCAGAAAGGGCCGCTGCATGAAGGTTCTGGAAGGTTCCCCGGCAGTATTTTTTGTGCATGATCTACTCCGAACAAAGCTTGCGGGCGAGTTTAACCGCGGACACGGCATCCCGGGCAAATCCGTGCGCCCCGATTCTTTCGGCATAAGCCTGGGTGACCACGGCACCGCCTATCATTACCTTGCACTTCAGTCCCTCTTTGTGCAGAAGCTCCACGCAGTCCTGCATTTTGACCATGGTAGTGGTCATGAGGGCTGACAGGCCGATGACGCTGGCTTTTTCCTCCCTGGCCTTTTTTACTATTTCTTCCGCCGGGATGTCTATGCCCAGATCCACCACGTTGAATCCGTAGTTCTTGAGCATCAGGCAGACGATGTTTTTGCCTATGTCGTGGATGTCCCCCTCCACTGTGGCCATGAGGACCGTGGGGCCCTGCTCCTGCTCGTCCTGCTGCAAAAGGGGCTGCAGGTATTCAAAGCCCTTTTTCATGGTCTCGGCGCTTAAGATCAGCTGAGGCAGAAACAGTTCGCGTTTTTCGTATTTTTCCCCGACGATGTTAATGGCCGGGATCATCTCGCCGTCCACAAGCTGGAAGGCCTGTTGCCCGTCCTGGATTTCCTTTTCCAGAAGTGGGACTATATTGTCTTTTTTGCCCCGGATGACGGCTTCCTGGATCGGGGATTCAAACTCCTGGCCGTCCTGCTCCCCGGGTGCATGCATTTCCCCGGATTCCCAACCGGCGTAGCGCATGGTGAATTCCTGGGCCTGGCTGTCATGTCCCAGCAGGGCGCTACAGGCATCCATGGCTTCCTTCATGCGGGTGGAGCGGGGGTCGCCGATGAAGGCGTTGAGCCCAGCCCCGGCGCACATGCTGAAGAAGTGTGCGTTAATGAGTTCCCTGGCCGGAAGTCCAAAGGATATGTTGGAAAGACCGGCCAGAGTGGCCAGCCCCCATTTTTCCCGGCAGTGTCTTATGGTCTCCAGGCAGTCCATGGCCGCCATGGGGTGTGATGAGACGGTCATGATGAGTACGTCAACGATGATCAGCCTGCGGGGAATGTTCAGCCTGTCTGCCCTTTCCAGGAGGTCTTCGATGATCTGGAGACGTTCGGCGGTGCTTTTCGGCATCCTGCCTCCGCTTAAAGGCAGCAGGATGAAAGGAGCGCCGAAGTCGCGGCAGATGGGCCCCAGGCGCTCCATCTTGTCCTTTTCTCCGCTTATGGAATTGACCAGGGCGCTGCCCGGGTATTCCAGGAGGGCATTGTGAATGGCCTGTACATTGCTTGAATCTATGGCCAGGGGAGAGTCGAACCTGGATACCAGTTCACGGCAAAGGGCCGGCAGTACCTTTTCTTCTTCCACCATGGGCGCACCCACATTGACGTCCATGATCCGGGCGCCGGAAGTAAACTGTTCTTCGGCGATCTCCAGGGCCCGGGTAAGCTGAAATCCCTGCAGCTGGGCAGCCAGGTCCTCCTTGCCCGTGGGATTTATCTTTTCCCCGATAAGGACAGGTGCAAACTGATGGCCAAAGGGCAGGGTCCTGCTTCTGGAGGTAAGAACTATTCCCGGCTGCTCTGTGGGTGTATTGGGCTTGTAAGAAGCACTGGCGGCCATGTTTTTCAGGGCCTTGATGTGCTCCGGAGTAGTCCCGCAGCATCCGCCCAGGAACTTGGCCCCCATGTCCAGGAAGACCCGCAGCTTGTCCGCGAATTCCTCCGGGCCTACTTTGAAAACTGTTTCCCCGTCCTCCAGTACAGGTATGCCGGCATTGGGCTGAATAAGAAGAGGTGTGCAAAGCCTTGGCTGCATGGCCTGAACCAGGGGGACGAATTCTTCGGGTCCACAGCTGCAGTTGATGGCGATTATGTCCGCACCCAGGTTCTGCATTGTGTCCACAAAGACTTCCGGGGAGGTCCCGGTAAGGCTGGTCCCTTTTTCAAAGGTCATGGAGATGGCCACGGGCAGGCTGGATTCAAAGCGGGCAGCCATGACCACTGCCCGGGCCTCTGCCAGGTCCAGGTGGGTTTCCCCAAGGATCAGGTCCGCGCCTCCACGGGCCAGCCCGCGCACCTGCTGCCTGTATGCCTCCAGAACTTTGTCAAAGGTCATGTCTCCCAGGGGAGGGAGCATTTTGCCGGTGGGGCCGATGCTTCCAGCCACGAAGCCGTGGTCACCGGCAGCCTGCCTGGCTATCCCGGCCATTTTTTCGTTGAATTTTTCCGCATCCACCCCGGGGTCCAGCTTGAAGGTGCTGCCGCCGAAGGTATTGGTGGTGATAACCCCTGCCCCTGCCTGGAGATAAAGAGAGTGTACTTCGCGGATGGCTTCCGGGTTTTCCTGCCCGAATTTTTCAGGGGAGTACCCTGCCTTGAGCCCCTTTGACTGCAACAGGGTGCCCATGCCTCCGTCAAATATCCCGATTTCGTTGTTGGATAAAAATTTTGTGAATTGCATTCAAATGCCTATATACCTAATCCGGCTCAAGGTAAAGGGAAGTTTTGCTGGTCTGCCGGCCAGCACGTCCTTTCCCTCGAGCTGGTTGTAAGCATCCATCTTGGCCCTGAACTTCTTGGCAAAATCAATACAGTATAAAACACTATCATCTTCGATTGCTACTTTTTTAAATTAGGCTGGCACGCTAACCACATTGAACACCAGAAGTCAAACAGGCGCAACGAAAACAGGGATTAAGCGGGGTCAGGTCTTCTCTTGATATTTACCTGTTGAAAAACATTGATAATGGATGATAAAAGATTTATAAAATTATTTCTGAACCAGAGCTGAGTATGTTTTGATTTTAAAATCTCCACGCATTGGGGTATATAAGTTGTATGGACATAAACAACAAACAAAGGCGGTCACTCAAATAATTTTTGAAATATAATACGATTAAAGGGTCTTATGACCATAGACAAGGATAATATGACTCAAAGAAAAAAAGAAAGACAGGATATAAAAGCACCTGAAGAAGGTCAGCTGGATGAAAAGAAGGTGGCTGAGAAGCTGGAGAGTGCCGTGGGCAAAGAGGTCAGTCCGTTGCCGGGCAATACTCCCATGCCCATGGACGCCCTGCGCATTTACCTGCGCCAGGTGGGCAATTTCCCCACCATGTCCGCTGAAGAGGAATTCGAGCTGGCCAGGAAGTTCAGGGATGAGGGCAACCAGGATGCTGCGTTCATGCTCATTACCTCCAACCTGCGCCTGGTGGTCAAGATCGCCATGGAATTTCAGCGAAAATGGATGAAAAACGTCCTGGACCTGATCCAGGAAGGCAATGTAGGCTTGATGAAGGCCCTGAAAAAATTCGATCCGGACAAGGGAATCAAGTTTTCCTATTATGCCTCTTTCTGGATCCGGGCCTATATCCTGAAATTCATCATGGACAACTGGCGTATGGTCAAAGTAGGCACCACTCAGGCCCAGCGCAAGCTCTTCTACAATCTGAGCAAGGAGAAGCAGAGGCTGGAGTCCATGGGCATAACTGCGGACGCGGATGCCATATCCCAGAGCCTGGATGTTTCCGAAACAGACGTGGTGGAAATGGGCCAGCGCCTGGGCCAGCATGACCTCTCCCTGGACATGCCTTACAACGAAGATTCTGATGTGACTCCCATGAATGTAATCCCGGCCCTGGGCGACGGGGCCGAAGAGATACTTCTGCAGGGAGAAACGGCCCAGCTTCTGCAGCAGAACATAAAGGAGCTGATGCCGAAGCTCAGCGACAAGGAAAAAGATATTATTGAAATGCGGCTGCTGGCGGAAAGCCCGGTCACCCTTCGAGAGATCGGTGAAAAATACGGCATAACCAGGGAAAGGGTCCGCCAGATAGAATCCAGGCTGCTTGGCAAGATCAAGGCCCATATCCAGGAAAACATCGATGATTTTTCCAGGGAGTGGATCGAGGATGCTTGAGGAACTGAAAAGCGTTCAGGAGCAGGCCCGGGTCATGGCAGGGAAGTACAGTCTGGGCTTTTACACCCGCTACAGCAGGGAGCATGCCCGCTCCAAAGAAATCTTCTTCAGTCACCCGCTTATACAGCGCCTGCGCGAGGACGTTGTGCCCTTTCTCAATGATGGATTCGGGCACGGGATAGAGCACTGCAAGAAGGTCAGTATTGACGCCGGCACACTTGCACTCATCGAAACCAGGTCGTGGCTGGATGTCAAGGCCGGCAAGCGCATCACCCTTCTGGCCCAGATGGCCGGCCTTCTGCATGACATCAGCCGGCATGAAAGGGATCATGCCCGGAAGGGGGCGGAATTTTCAAGGATAATCCTGCAGTATTACCCTCTCGGACCGGAAGAGCTGGATGGACTGGCATTTGCCGTGCGCAACCACGAAGCGTTCAGAGAGGTTCTCGAACCTGCAGATCAAAGGCAGGCGGTTTTAAGCGACGTACTTTATGACGCGGACAAGTTCAGATGGGGACCGGACAATTTCGTCACCACCCTCTGGGAGATATGCTCCTGCGAGGAATGGTCCCTGGAAGATATCATAGACAGGTTCCCAAAGGGACTGTCATACATTGAAAAGGTGCAGGAAACCTTCAGGACTTCCACTGGACGCCTTTACGGCCCGGAATTCATCCAGTGCGGCCTGGAAATGGGCAGGGCCCTGTACAGGAACCTGAGGGATCAGTACAGTGACAGCCTGGAGCATAATCTGCTCAGGGATTGAAGAATGGGTAAAAAAATTCTGGTTATCATGATTGCGGCTGTGGTCCTGGGCTGCGCCCCTAAAACCCAGCAGCCCGAGACGGCGAAAACAGGCCGGGAGCTGACTCCCCAGGCCCAGGTTACCTACCATTACCTGAAGTCCCTGGACTATCAGGCCGCAGGGGACCACGAAAAGGCCGCCCTTGCCCTGGAAAAGGCTCTGGTTCTGGGTCCGTCTGTGCGCCTGTATCAGGATCTGGCCAGGGAGTATCTGCGTCAGGGGGAAAAACAAAAGGCCGTGGATATTCTGCAGGATGCCACCGGGATTTATCCCCGTACCCCTGAACTGTATTTTCAGATGGCTGAATTTTACCTGGTCAAAGGTGACAGGTCCGGGGCTGTAAAGGCCCTGGAAAAATACAAGGATCTGGTGCCGGAGGATCTTGACGTTTACGAGGACCTGGCTGCATTTTATATCGAAATGCGTGATTATGCCGGAGCAGTGGATCTTTTGCAGGAAATCCCCCCGGATGAAATGACCCCGGAGATGCATTACTATATGGGCCGGGCCAAAAGCGAACTCGGCGAGAAGACAGACGCGGTGGCTTACCTGGATAAAGCGGTGCAGGCCCGACCGGGATTTATGCAGGCCTGGGCTGAAAAGGCCTTTATATATGAGCAGGAAAGGGATTACCTCCAGGCCGAGAGAATTTATCAGCAGCTGCTCAAGATGGGCGAGAGAAGCCCGGACCTGATTCTTCGAATTGTGGAGCTGAACCTGCTTTTGAATGATCCTGAAAGGGCCGTGGCCATGTTCGGCAAAGGCCCGGATGAAGTCCGTTTTCAGCTGGATATGGTGAACCAGTTTATCCGCAATGAGTTTTACGAGCATGCAGATATTTTACTGCAGGACATCGCTGCTGAGAGTGATTACCCGGACACCATGTATTTTTACTTTGCTCTCATAGCCTACGAGGGCCGAAACGATCCACAGCTGGCCCTGGACTATCTTTCCAGGATTTCCAAAGAGGATTCTTATCATCTGCAGGCCCTTTCCTTCAGGGTCCAGATCCTTTTTCATGAAAAGAACTACCAGGAAGCCCTTGAATTGTCCCGCAAGGGCCAGGAGCTTCATCCCGGGGAGGACAGGGTTCACCTCTTTGAAGCCATTGTCCTGGAAGCCATGGAAGAATACCAGGAAGCCAGGAAAGTTCTGGAAAAAGCCCTGGAAAAATGGCCCGGGCAGACTGATTTCCTGTTCCGCAAGGGTGTAGTGCTGGATAAAAGCGGCAAAACAGAAAAGTCTCTGCAGATAATGGAAGAGATCATCGCCCTGGACCAGGAGCATCACGAGGCCCTCAACTACGTGGGCTACACTCTGGCCGACCAGGACAGGGACCTGGACCGGGCCATGATCCTTATCAAGAGGGCGCTGGAGCTGGATCCTGGAAATGGCTACTATATTGATTCACTGGCCTGGGTATATTACCGGCAGGGAAGCTATGAAAAGGCCTGGGAGGAGATTCTGGCTGCAGTGGAACAGGTGGATGACGAGGCGGTGATCTGGGAGCATTACGGGGATATAGCCAAGGCCCTGGGAAAACGCGAACATGCCCTGCATGGTTATGAAAAGGCCCTGGAACTGGACCCGGAAAACCCCGAACACCTCAGGGAACAAAGGGCAAAAGTCAAGGATATGCCTGAAAACGAGTCAGCAAAGGCCGGTCCATGAAATTTTACTGCGGCATTTTGTGCCTTCTGCTATCCACATTTCTTGTTTTTTCCTGCGCCCCCAAGCGCATCCCCGTGGAGAGGCCCCCGGAGGTGGTATGGCAGGATTTCTGGGAGCAAAGCTCCAGTTTCCAGGAAGACCAGGAGTTTTATATCCAGACCAGCGTGAACTATTCCACCCCGGACCAGCAGCGCAGGGTGCAGGCGGCGATATGGGGTTTTGCAGGTTATCCGGTGCGCATGGACATCTCTGCCGGTTTCGGCCAGACAGTTTCCATGTGGCTGGAGGATGAACTGAGGTGGCAAGCCTATAATCCCGGAGAAAACACCCGCTACATACATCACGACGGAAGCAGGGGGGCGACCCTCCTGGGTTTTCCCACACCCATGGGCCTGAGGGAGACCAGCCTTGTACTTCTGGGGGATTTCCAGCATCTTGTCCCCCGGGAGTATCACCGGGTTGAATCCCATGAGAATATGTGGAAGTATTACTTTGAAGACGAAAACATCACGAGCGTTGTACTGGAGCAGGACGGCAGTCTGAACATGATCAAGGGTGATGGATGGCATGTGGAGTTCAAGGGTATTGAGCAGGAAAACGACCTGTTTTATTTCTCCAGGCTGGATATGCATCTGTCCGAGGACAAGGAGGCCGTAATCCGCATCAGGTCTGTGGATGTGGACAGAACCTGGGATCAAGAGCAGATGAGCCTGGACCCTCCAGATGGGACACGGACTATATTCCTGCATTAGTCAACTTCCAAAACACACGGAGTAATCACATGAGCTTTCGGGAACAAATGGATCGTCTGGTGCGCAGCTTCGAGCTTAATCCCTGGCAACTCTTTCTGGTGGGCTGGCGTCTTATTCTAAGCGAGATACGCTGGAATTTCACCCGTATGTTCAGGCAGTGGGAGATCCGGCAGATGAAAAAAAGGCTGGACCAGGAGAAGCTCAAGCTGGCTGAGGCGGTGGTTTCCGGTACCTCAGGCCGGCAGGAGGCCCTGAACCTGAAAGATTCGGATCTCGATCTGGTCCTGGGTCAGGTGAGCTTTCTGGAAGAGGAAATATCCCACCTGGAAAACGAACTCCAGGCCCGGCGCAGAGCCTTTCTGGAAAACCGCATGTCCAGATACCTGGGCCGGCAGGATTAGACCGCTTGCATAAAGGCGAAAGAATCATGAATAAAACCGTGGTCTTTGGTTCGGACCATGCAGGGCTGTGGCTGAAAAGGGTCCTGATGGACCGTCTAAGTAATGACCGGCAGACAATAGACGTGGGGACCGAAGATGATTCCAGCTGCGATTACCCTGTTTACGCAGGCAGGCTGTGTGAAAAAGTCCTGGAGCTTCAGTGCCTGGGTGTTCTCATCTGCGGTTCCGGCCTGGGCATGTCCATGACAGCCAACCGTTTTCGGGGAATCCGGGCAGCTCTTTGCTGCAACGAGTACATGGCCAGGATGGCCAGAAAGCACAATAACGCCAATGTCCTGTGCATGGGCGAAAGGGTCATTGGAGTGGATCTGGCCGGCAGCATCCTGGATGTCTTCCTGGAGACCGGATTTGAGGGGGGCAGGCATGCAAAGCGCCTGGATATTATTGAGGAAATTGCCTGATCCCCGGCCCCTGGATCTTTATGCGCAGGGGGTGCATAGTCCCATTTCTATTCCATGGGAAAATCCACCTTGATCTTGAACATGTTCCTGGCGGGCAGGTTCAGGATTTCTATGCCGGTTACGGCGGTGATCTGCTGTAAGGATTCCTGTACCTTTTCCTTAGACGGCCCTATATAAGTAAACCAGACATTATTTCTGTGTCTGCGCAGGTAGTTGTGGGTAACCCCGGGATGCTGGTTTACCTCGGTTATGAAGTCCTGCAGCTTTTCTTCCGGAACCGCAGCGGCGCACAGGGTGCTGTGCCAGCCCAGCTGCCTGGAATTGAAGTTTCCGCCAATTCTTCTTATCACCCCTTTTTGCTTCAGGCTCCTGACCCTGGCCAGGGTCTCGGCCTGGGTAAGCCCGACCATCCGGCCCACTGTGGCATAGGGGCTGGGATCTATGGGAAAATCCGTCTGGATTATATCCAGGATTTTTTTGTCGGTCGCGCTCAGTTCCAAGGGGCCTCTCTTTTTTAGCTTTTTACCGGTTCATAAGAGCAAAGAGGTTCCTGAGCCAGGTAGTCCCCGCTCATGGTATGGGCTCTGGCCCGGCATCCCCCGCAGACACGGTGGAATTCACACTTGCCGCACTTGCCTTTGTAGGCGTTTATGTCGCGCAGGGCACTGAAATGCTGCGAGCTTTGCCATATTTCAGGAAAGGGCGTGGTCTTGATGTTGCCGCAGTCCAGTTCCAGGTAGCCGCAGGGCTGTACCTGGCCCACATGGGAGATAAAGCAGAAGCCGATGCCGCCCAGGCACCCCCTGGACATGGCGTCCAGGCCGAAGTTTTCCCTGGTGACAGCCACGTTCTCCTCCCTGGCCCGCTGGCGCATGATGCGGTAGTAATGC
>NZ_QYZY01000229.1:0-3708 GCF_003838035.1 Desulfonatronospira sp. MSAO_Bac3
GAGCGGGAAAGCAGGCTGTAATTCAGGCCAGCGTTGTCTTGGTGGACGGCAGTTCTTTACATGTCAGAGAGTACATTGATGCAGCATATGGCATCAAAAAAGTGAGCTATGGGTATCATTATCAGGACAGGCATGGAAAATTAGTTTTTCGGTATGATAACGCCCGTCACAAACCTGCCTTAAAATCCAAAGAGCATAAGCATTTGAGTGATAATTCAATAGTTGAGGCTGCAGCTCCTTCAATTTCCGAGCTTGTGGAAGAGGTAGTCAGTTTTTTGTAGGTTATATTACTTTTATGGGGCGGTTTCAAAACCGTTTGTGTGCGGAGCACTTGCTTGCCCGGTATAATTCCGAAGGACAGCGATGGATCTGGTCAAAATTCTTGAGTCACTCCAACCTTTGGACCGGCATCAGGCGGCCCTGGTTTCCAGCCTGCCCACGCGCTCAACAAGATCCTGGACAACAACCTTGTCGCTCAGGGCCTTGTTCAGGTCTCCTCTTACCTCAGCCACTTCCCTGGTCAAATTGTCGATTCGCGTGTTGATGTGATCAATTCTCTCGGTGTTCTTCTGGATCTCGGTCTTTAGCTCCGCCCTGGTTTCATCAATGCGGGTGGTAAGTTCTGCTCTGGTTTCGTCGATGCGTCTGTTGGTTTCATCGATTCTCTCGGTGTTTTTCTGGATCTCGGTCTTTAGCTCCGCCCTGGTTTCGTCGATGCGCCTGTTGGTTTCGTCGATTCTTTCTGTGTTTTTCTGGATCTCGGTCTTTAGCTCGGCTCTGGTTTCATCAATGCGGGTGGTAAGTTCTGCTCTGGTTTCGTCGATTCTTTCTGTGTTTTTCTGGATCTCTGCCTTGAGCTCGGCTCTGGTGTCATCGATACGCCTGCCCTGATCCACCAGGTGGGCCTTCATCTCGTCCAGCCTCTTGTTGGTCATGTCCAGAGTAGTTTTTATGTTTTTGTAGTCCTCCCTGATGCTGTTCAGCTCAGGGAGCATCCATTCCTTCATGGCTGAGAGCATTGCTTCCTTGGCGTCCATGAGATCCTCCTGCTGGTTTGTTTAAGGCTATTAAGCCGCAATGCTATGTTTTTGTCAAGGAGGTATTCAGGGATTGGAGAATTTAGGAATTTAGGGATTGGGGAATTGGGGGATTTAGGGATTGGGGGATTGGGGCATAGGGCATGGGGCATGGGGGAAGAGGGCATAGGGCATGGGGCATGGGGGAAGAAGGCATGGGGCATGGGGGAAGAAGGCATGGGGCATGGGGCATGGGGCATGGCGCATGGGGAAGAAAGTATGGGAGTGGAAGAGGATGCATAGGGCATGGGGCATGGGGGAGGAAGAAAAGATGAATGATGAAAAGTGAATAAGGGCGAGAAGGAGGGGGGATTTTTTGGCATGGGAGGCCTGGGGGCCTTACATTCCAGTGAGACCCTGCTTCGCGGGGCATATCGTACATTTCATCATGCCGGGGGTGTGAAAGGCGGGCAGGGCCCGTTCAAGGCTGGGGGAAAGTGATTTTCGGTTCTTTATCAGTATCAGCCTGTTTTTGAGAGTTGCTGTGGCATGGACATTGCTATCTGTGCAGGGTAGTTGTGAACTTCAAACAGGAGAGAATGCATGAGCGCTTCAGGAAATAATGGTTTAAATGCTTACGCCGAAGCCCTGAAGAAAAAGGATTTTGCCCGGGCGGAAAAGATTGCCCGCAAGCTTCTGAAGAAAAATCCGGGGGACGGCCGGATGCTCAAGTACCTGGGCACGGTCCAGGCCATACAGGGGAAAAACGCCGAGGCCCTGCCCCGCCTGGAGCAGGCGGCCGGGCTGCTGCCCGGTGATGCGGAACTGCTCAAGAACCTGGCTCAGAACCTGGAGGCCATGGGCCGGGATGAAGAAGCCGCCCGGAGGTACCTGCAGATGCTGGACATCAGCCCGGACAGCCCATCCATTCATGTGCGGCTGGCTGCCATATTCGGACGGGCAAAGAATCTGCACCAGGCCAGGGATCACGCCCGCCGGGCCTCTGAGCTGGACCCGCACAACTGGGACGCCCTGATGAAACTGGCCCGGGCCCACCACGAACTGGAGGAACCGCAAAAGGCCAAGCGCCTGTATCAGAAAGTTCTGACTATGAACCCGGAGCACCCTCCGGCCTACAGCAGCCTGGGCAGCGTCTGCAGGGAACTGAACAATCCGGAAGAGGCCCGGGAACATCTGCAGAGGGCCCTGGAACTGGAGCCGGATTCGGCCCTGCATCACACACGCATGGGCAGCGTCTGCAAGGACCTCAAACTCTATGAAGAGGCCAGGGATCACTACCTGAGGGCCCTGGAGATTGATCCGCATTTTGAGCACGCCCATTCCCGCCTGGGCAATGCGTACAAACATCTGGGTCAAATAAGTGACGCCCTGAAGTCTTACCGCAGGGCCCTGGAACTTGATCCTGATTCGGTCCAGGCCCACTACGGCCTGTCCGAGCTGACCACTTTCGACGATCCGGACGATCCGGCCATAAAGCGTCTGCAGGCAAGGTTCATGGACAGCGAAACAGATCCGCACGACAGGGCACTGGCCGGATTTGCCCTGGGCAAGGCCATGCTGGATCAAAAACGCCTGTCCGAGGCATTTGACTGCTATGACCAGGCCAACAGGATCATGTATCCGCTGCGCGAGGGCGGCCCGGACTGGGATATAAGGCCGGCGAGGTATCAGAGGCTTTTTTCCGGAGAATTCATGGCGCGGGCCGGTGATTTCGGCCTGCAAGAGACGCCGCAGGTGTTTGTGGTGGGCTTTTCCCGCAGCGGCAAGAGCTTAGTGGAGTCCCTGATAGCCTGTCACCCCGATATTGAGCCCTGGGGAGAGGATCAGAAGTTCCACCGTTTCTGCCGGGGCAAGGGTAAAAATTACCTGCAAAAACTCACACCGGAAAAAAGTCGCCAGGAGGCCCGCAATTATATACGTGAACACCAGTTCCCCCCTGGCAGAGGCAGATGCGTGACCACTCTGCCGGGCAATATTACTGTCCTTGGCTACCTGGGGCTTTATTTTCCGGCGACGCCCATTATCTTTGTCCAGCGTGATCTCAAGGACCTGGGCGTATCCTGTTATTTCAAGCATTACGCCCGGGGCAACAGGTACGCTTTCGACCTGGAACACCTGGGACGGGAAATCAGGCTGTACCGGGAACTCATCAAGCACTGGACACAGGTGCTGCCCAATCCCATGCTCATGCTGAGCTACGAGGAGCTGACCCGCAATCCTGATGGGATGTGCTCCATGCTTTACAGCTTTCTGGGGCTGGAGTGGAAGAAAGAGTATTTCAAGGTTCTCAAGGAAAGAAGCAGCCACGTACTGGACCTGGGCCCGGCCCACTCCCTGGACCTGGCCATGCCCATAAGAAAGGATTTTGTGGGTTTCTCCGAGCCTTTTCGGGACAGGCTGGGGCCGTTGCTGCAGGGATACAGAAATGCTTTGCAGGATACCCGTTATGACCAGCCGGCGGGAAAAGTGCTGGCCGCAGGCAAAGCTGCAGGCAGGAAAAAAATGGCCATGGCTTGAGCCTCTGGCTACTTCTGGGGATTTGGGGGATTGGGGCATAGGGCATGGGGCATGGGGCATGGGGGAAGAGGGCATAGGGCATGGGGCATGGAGAAAAGAGGGATGGGGCATGGGGCATAGGGCATGGGGCATGGGGCATGGGGATTAAGAGTGA
>NZ_QYZY01000022.1:0-3309 GCF_003838035.1 Desulfonatronospira sp. MSAO_Bac3
GTTTTTAAGCCAGAATAACCTCGATAACATGCTTTAAATAAAGTTCGGTGTTTTACGGTTTTGATTAACGCTTCCTACGTCGTTCAGACAGTTTACGCCCAGTTTGCAAAGCCCCCGGACCCTGGATATCAGCGGTGCGCATAGATTGACCAATTTTATCAGATGGTGAATAGTTGCAAATCATCTAAAAATGCAGCATCAATTTAAGCACGGAGCCTGCCTCGATTTTTTTGCAGGCAAAGTCCAGTTCTTAACTCTTTGTAGCGTGAAATGCAAAGCACCATTGGGCAGCCAAGACTCGGGCAGGGGGGCAGCTCATGGCACTGACAATGTTGCCCCCGTTTTTGTTGTTTTCATGCTACTGCCTTTGTCGGGGTCGGTATCGGAATCGGGATCGAAAATACCGGGCAGCGTCCCACTTGACTTTGCCTCCGGATTCGATTCTGACTGCGAACCCGATACCGACCCCGACACCGATTATCAGCGTAAGCACGGACACTTTGGAATTATGGAGGTCAGATGAAAAGAACCAGGGTGAAGCAGGCCTTGAACGCGGAAGCACCTGTTGAGGGCATTATGCTCAAGGGGTGGGTCCGGACCAAGAGGGAATCCAAGGGTGTGGTTTTTTTAGAGCTCAATGACGGTTCCTGCAGAACCAACCTGCAGATTGTGGTGGACCCGGGTGTTGCCGGGATTGATAGCCTTGACGGGACAGGCACCGGGGCCGCGATCAAGGTGACAGGCAACCTGCAGGCCTCCCCGGGCAAAGGCCAGAAGTGGGAGGTTCAGGCAGAGCAGGTGGAGCTTATAGGCAGCGCAGACCAGGAAAGTTATCCCTTGCAGAAAAAGCGCCACTCTGATGAATTTTTGCGCGGTATTGCACACCTGCGGCCCAGGACCAACAAATACGGAGCCATGAACCGTATCCGCTCGGAACTTAGTTTTGCTGTGCACCAGTATTTCCGTGAGCGGGGGTTTTACTACATACACACTCCCATTATCACCGGATCGGACTGCGAGGGGGCAGGGGACATGTTTGTGGTGACAGCCCTTGATCCGGACAAGGCCTGGAAATCCCCTGCAGAGTTTGGCCGGGATTTTTTCGGGAAAAAGGCCCACCTCACGGTTTCCGGGCAGCTGCCCGCGGAAAGCATGGCCTGTGCCCTGGGGGACGTTTACACTTTCGGTCCCACCTTCCGGGCGGAAAATTCCAATACCAGCAAACACGCAGCCGAGTTCTGGATGGTGGAGCCGGAAGTGGCCTTTGCCGATCTGCAGGACATAATGGAGATGGCCCAGGGTTTTGTTCAGGCCTTGACAGGGCATGTGAAAAAGTATTGCAGCCAGGACCTGGAGCTTTTTTCCCGCTTTGTGGATCAGGGCCTTGAGGACAGGTTAGACAGCGTCCTTAATGAGCCCTTTGAGCGCATAAGCTATACCCGGGCCCTGGAAGTGCTTCAAGGCTGCGGCAGAAAATTTGAGTACCCGGTGCAATGGGGCCTGGACCTGCAGACTGAACATGAGCGCTTTCTATGCGAAGAGCATTTTCACAAACCTCTTATAGTCCATGATTACCCGGCCAGTATAAAGCCCTTTTATATGCGGGTGAATGATGACTCAAGCACCGTGGCTGCCATGGACGTTCTTCTCCCGGGGGTGGGGGAAATAATAGGGGGCAGTCAGCGCGAAGAAAGGCTGGAAGTTCTGGACAGGCGTATCCAGGAAGCCGGCCTGAGCTTCCACGAGTACTGGTGGTACAGGGATCTGCGCAGGTTCGGTTCCGTGCCCCATGCGGGATTCGGCCTGGGTTTTGAGCGGCTTTTGATGTTCATAACCGGGGTGAGCAACATAAGGGATGTGATACCCTTTCCAAGAACTCCCAACATGTTGGAATTTTAGACGTTTATCAAAATTCTCGTTTGTTTGAAATTTTTGAAAAATATCTGTTGACACCCGGCTCCTTTTAACCTATTTTTCTTTGCTTCGGCGGCGATAACGACTGCTTGCCGGATACTGATCTTTAAGTAACATGTTAGAAATATTCAATTTATTGAAATAAATTTTACGCTGATTTTGATTTTTTCATTGACAGCTGATTTGGTTCAGTGTAGAAGGTGTTGTTTCGGTGATTGGGAGATTTTGACATTTATTAGTTCTTTGACAATTAAATAGTGAGCCGACCTGGTAAGGTTATTTGTTTTATTATTGATTGAGTTGGACAGCTTAATTAAGCTTTCCGGTTATATTTCAACTGGAGGGTTTGATTCTGGCTCAGAATGAACGCTGGCGGCGTGCCTAACACATGCAAGTCGAGCGAGAAAGTTCCTTCGGGAGCGAGTAAAGCGGCGAACGGGTGAGTAACGCGTGGATAATCTACCTTCGGGTCCGGGATAACTCCGCGAAAGCGGGGCTAATACTGGATGGTCCCCGCACTTACTTTATTTACGGATTCTAAGGCTCATGGCTGATCAGGAGGTTTTATTCCTTTATAATCAGCCATGAGGCCAAGAATCCGTTGATAAAGTAAGTGCGGGGTAAAGATGGCCTCTGATTCAAGCTATCGCCTGGAGATGAGTCCGCGTCCCATTAGCTTGTTGGTGGGGTAAAGGCCTACCAAGGCGACGATGGGTAGCTGGTCTGAGAGGATGATCAGCCACACTGGGACTGGAACACGGCCCAGACTCCTACGGGAGGCAGCAGTGGGGAATATTGGGCAATGGGGGCAACCCTGACCCAGCAACGCCGTGTGAGGGAAGAAGGTTTTCGGATCGTAAACCTCTGTCAGGAGGGAAGAACGGGCTAAAGTCGAACAGGCTTTAGTTTTGACGGTACCTCCAGAGGAAGCACCGGCTAACTCCGTGCCAGCAGCCGCGGTAATACGGAGGGTGCGAGCGTTATTCGGAATTACTGGGCGTAAAGCGCGCGTAGGCGGCACGGCAAGTCAGATGTGAAAGCCCTGGGCTCAACCTGGGAATTGCATTTGAAACTGCCGAGCTAGAGTAAGGTAGAGGGTGGCGGAATTCCCGGTGTAGGGGTGAAATCCGTAGATATCGGGAGGAACACCAGTGGCGAAGGCGGCCACCTGGGCCTTTACTGACGCTGAGGTGCGAAAGCGTGGGTAGCAAACAGGATTAGATACCCTGGTAGTCCACGCCGTAAACGATGGATACTAGGTGCTGGGTTTTAAATTCGGTGCCGTAGCTAACGCGTTAAGTATCCCGCCTGGGGAGTACGATCGCAAGGTTGAAACTCAAAGAAATTGACGGGGGCCCGCACAAGCGGTGGAGTATGTGGTTTAATTCGATGCAA
>NZ_QYZY01000230.1:0-2091 GCF_003838035.1 Desulfonatronospira sp. MSAO_Bac3
ATGGCGAGTGGGAGAGAGAAGAGAAAGAATCACGGATCAGGAAGGGGCTTTTTCCGGTAAAGCCGGGCTTTCCCTGCTGGAAGTCATGGTTGTGCTGATAATCATGTTGCTGGGTATGGGACTTTATCTGGGGATAAATTACCGTCAGCAGGAAAGCCTTGAAGTCAGAGCTTTTGCCTCTGAACTGGGGAGGTTTATGGGTGCGGCGGGGAGCAGTGCAGTGGTGAACGCTACAGACAATGCCTGTGTGTATGTGAAGGCTGACAGGGAGGTTGTAGAAAATCTCAAGGGTAGGTCCATCACTGTCCCGGATGGAGCAAGGATAGTTCTGCCAGAAGATCCCGGGGCAGAAGAATTTGTTCTGGCATTTTTTTATGCCGACGGCTCCATGGGCGTAGCTGATTTTTTTTTTGGAATCAGATGAGATGATATTCGTACCCCGCAGTGATCCCCTTTTGGGCAGAATAAAACTTGTGCATAAGTAATATCTTGAAAAACAGTTACAGCAAGTGTTTTGTGGGTTTCACCCTGATGGAGGTGCTGGTGGCTCTGGTCATTGCCGGGCTGGTGGTGGGTGTTTTTTTTCAGGTCCTTGCCGCTGGTCTTCGACTTGAATTCAGGTCAGCTGAGGTTGTCCGGGAAGTGACAGAGATCAGGCGGATCATGGATGCGCTGATGGCCATGGATGTACAGGACAGCGAATTTGCGTGGAGTGGTGAAGACTTTGGTTTAAGCTGGTCTCTTGGCATAGAGCCGGTGGAAACAGTGCATAAAAGAGGTGACTTGCCCGAGGAAGTAAGGTTGCCCGGAGAACTGTACCGCTATGTTCTGGCATACTCCATGGACAGAGGACGTCAGGGCAGAATTGTTCGCTATGTCTGGTATGAGCCGGGATTTTTTCATGAAGAGTTTAAAAGGACCCACTTCAGATAACTGCCTTTCTGCCCGGTCACGCGGCAAAAGCTCCGGATTTACCCTGCTGGAGGTGGTCATCTCCATGACCATTATCTCCATGCTGGTCCTGGTTCTGTACCAGGCATTCTCCATGGGCGTGAGAATCTGGGAGGACAGACACGGACGGCAAGACGAGACCCTGCGTCTGGAAGCGGCTACAAGGCTTTTGAGAGCCGACCTGACCCGGGCCGTACCCTACAATATTTTCTGGGAGGAAGGGGAGGCTCTGCTTTTTGCCGGAGGACCGGGCGCAATGTTTTACGTCACCAGCAACGGGACAGGCAGTATATCCGGGGCAGGGGAAGGTCTTTATTTTGCCTGTCTGTATGTTGATGTCTGTCCGGAAAAACAGGAGAAATGCCTGTATCTGTCCAAGTCCTCCCGCCCGTCTCCGGATTTTGTTCAGGAAGCCACTGCCTTCAGATCTGCAACTGACTTCAGCAGGGAGAGCTTCAGTCCGGACAGCCATATGGAGCGCAAAAGCATCCTTATGCTGGAAGGGATCATAGAGGCCGGGTTCTTTTATACCAGTGAACAGTATTTTCCCTTTGCCGGGGTGCCTGATCATGGCCTGGAACGCTCCGTGCAGGAAAATGAGATAAGTTTTGATAGGCACTGGGTGGAGAATGTACTCCCAGGTCAGGTGCGGATTTCATTGCTGCTTGAAGGGCAGGAGTATATTATTCATGTGCCTGTATCCCGGGTTTCATTTTAGGTTTGCACTTAAAGTATCTGCGCAAACAAGAGAAGACAAGGGCTTCATCCTTATTGCCGTGTTGTGGGTATCCCTGGTCTTGTCCGTGGTAGCCATGAATGCGGCCACCAGTTCCAGGCTGCAGGGGATTCAGGTGCAAAATATCCTGGAGATAATGAAGCAGGAGCATCTGTTGTATTCCGGACTGGCCCGGGGAAAGCACGAATACCTCAAGTATGAGGCCAACAGGGCTTTGGCGGAGAACAGGGAAATCTGGGAAGTCATTGCCGGTGAAGGTCTTGATCTGTGGCATCCCCGTTTTGAGCCTTACGAGATCCGGGTGGAAGATGTGCCTCTGGCCGTGCAGATCCGGGATGTGCACGGCCGGCTGAATATAAATAATGTCCAGCTTTATTTGCTGGAGGAAATCCTTGGCCATTGCG
>NZ_QYZY01000231.1:0-2177 GCF_003838035.1 Desulfonatronospira sp. MSAO_Bac3
CGAGCACAAGCGAGGGCACGGCCCTGCGGGTTAGAGGGAAGGGCCTGGAAGGGAGCCCGGGGGAGCAACCGGGCGATCTTTATTTGCGAGTGCATATCAGCAAGGTTTGAAATCCTCTCAGGGCTAATCCCAGAGTAATTATTCTCCCAAAAATCCAGTGAATAGTTGTAGAACCCTGTCTCTTCAATCACCTTCCTCTGGTTCTGAACCGACCTCAGACAATCCAGCGCTTTTGGACATTGCGCAGACTGAAGATAAACAGCACTGCGCAAAAAACCAGCAAAATGCCAAAGTTCAGGGCGACGGGCAGCATAGTGCTCTGGCCCAGAAAGCTCCAGTGCAGGATGTCCACGCCATAGGTGGGAGGCAGGGCAAAGGACACCGGCTGCAGAAAATATGGCAGGCTGCTTACCGGAATAAACAGTCCGGGTCAGGCCGGGCAAGACCGGTCAGCATGTTAATGGTTGCTGTATTTTTCAGGACAATAAATAAGGCCGGGCCATGTAGGTTGACCCGGCCTTAAGTCTGCTGTTCAACTATCCTGGTTTTTGCTTTCTGTCTCTTGTTCTCTGGACTCTCCGTGACACTCCCTGATCTGCTCAGGGGTGCAGTCTTCCGGCCTGTCTTTAAGTTTTTGCGGAAACTCGCATTTCTGGCAATCACATCCCATGGTTGACCTCCTTATTTTTCTGGTTTGAAGTTTTACTCTTCAGCTCAGGCATTCTATCCAGTGGGGCGGTTAAAAACAGTTGTGCCGAAGTTTTCCACCTGTGCAGGTTTTCCAGGTCTACCTCATAGTGCACATAATAACCGTGTTTTCTGCCCCGTACCAGCCCGCTGTCCCGCAGGACCCGCAAGTGCTGTGATACACTGGCGGGAGTGATTTTTAGCTCCCTGGCCAGCGCGTTCACGCAAAGACAGTCATTTTTAAGTATCTGCAAAATACGTACTCTGGCAGGCGTTGCCAGCACTTTGAACATATCTGCAAGTTCCTGGGGATTGGCCATAACTGATCCTTTATTCAATCAATTTAGTATTTGCGTATATAACTAATTAAATGCTGGTTGTCAAGGAGGCCTTTTGTATGTCCCAACAGTTTATGAAGCGCAGGTCCATGGGCTTACAATATCGAATTTGTTTTATATGGGAGGAAGGCGATGCATATGAAATCGAAATCACAGATTACCACTGATGCCGGGAGGCGGTTGCCTAGGAATCGTCCGCCGACACATCCAGGGGAGATGCTTTTTGAGGAATTCGTTAAGCCACTTAGGCTTACTCAAGTAGAACTGGCTCGCTGTCTTGGCGTTTCTTATCCTCGGCTCAACGAAATTATTAAGGGTAAGCGTTCAGTAACGCCGGATACGGCTTTGCGGCTTTCCCGGGTGCTGGGCATGTCCCCGGACTTTTGGCTTGGCCTGCAACAGAATTGGGACCTCTGGCATGTCATGAACAGCCCTGAAGCAGAAAACATTAATCGTCTGAAACCAATCCCCAGGAACCAACATTTTTTTGCATAACCTTTTTCAGCAGTTGCTATATGTTCAGATATCACTTGATGGCTGTAAGTAAGAATAATGTTAGCTCAGCCTACGGCATGAGTATTCCTTCCTTGGTAATCTGCCTGCTACCAGAGGTAAACCTCAAGTTCACCTCAGCTAAGTCTGAAGCATGATCCAGGCTGTAAGTGCCCTGCTCCCGGCCCGCCATGCGGCACACCCTGTTGCAGCCCTGCGCGAATACCGTGTTGTCCTTACCTTTTTGGTCATTGGCGGAGCAAGTGCTTCATAGCTTATCCGAGCTTGAAATTCATTGCTTTGTGCTTACGTATCTGTCGAATCTCACCTCTAATTTTTTATCCAGCTCCCGTCTGGGTAGCAGATGGAGATGTTTGACTTTTTCCTTAGGATACGGGAGATTAACCCTATAAAGTTATTGCAGAACTGCAGATTACTGGATATGCCGAGCGGATGGCTTTACCTTTTACCTTCCCGACAAGTACAGCTACGATGCTGGAGATGGTGACAAGATTGCTCATAGGCTTGAGTGCATCAACTCGGTGGAAGGAAAGAACCCGTTTTCGCGCCCTGATGGGTAGGTTTCGTTTTTGTTTGCAGAAGATGGTCTGATTATCGGTATTGCCCCCATTGACTTACGACAAAGCCATGCTGGTGATC
>NZ_QYZY01000232.1:0-6631 GCF_003838035.1 Desulfonatronospira sp. MSAO_Bac3
GCTCTGGTTATCACCGTACCGCTTTTAAGCCTGATTATCTGGCTGATAATCATGGCAGGCAGCCTGTGGTGGGTATGGGCCTTCGCACTGGTCTCTTTGTTTCAGCTGGTGATGATGGTCCTTTACCCCATGCTTATTCTGCCCCTTTTCAACAGGCTGACTCCGCTGCCTGATGAGGAACTCAGGCAAAGGCTCATGAATCTTGCCGACAGGGCAGGGTTCAAGGCCAGAACCATCCAGGTCATGGACGGAAGCAAACGGTCCGGGCATTCCAACGCCTTTTTCACCGGCTTCGGCAGGTTCAGGCGTATCGTATTTTTTGATACACTGATTGAGCAGCTTGAACCCCGGGAACTCGAGGCAGTGCTGGCCCATGAGATAGGTCACTACAAAAAAGGGCATGTGCCAAGAATGCTGGCTATTTCCGCAGCCATGTTCCTGGCCGGCTTCGCCCTGGCTGCCTTGCTGCTTGAAACCCCGGCCTTCATCCAGGCTTTCGGATTTCAGCCGGAGCATGCAGGTCCGGGCCCTGCACTCCTGCTTTTTGCTCTGCTGGCCGGGGTGGTTGCTTTCTGGCTCAGTCCTTTGATGGGTGCTCTATCCAGGAAACACGAATACCAGGCTGACAGTTTTGCTGCAAAGCAACTGGGAGACGTGCAACCCATGATCAGGGCGTTGACCAGGCTGGGTACAGAAAACCTGGCCAACCTGACCCCGCATCCTTTATACAGTGGTTTTTACTACTCGCACCCGACTCTGATGGAGCGTATAGGTGCCCTGGAGCAGGCGGCAGAGGGAAAAGAAAAAGCACCGCCGCCTGCCTGATTCAGCTGGGTTCATCCCAGGGCGCCCGTGCCCAGAAGCACCAGCCATAAAAGGATGAAAACCAGTACTGCGATCAACCAGATATCTTCTGATTTCATTGTTATATCTCCTTGGTGGTTATGATAATAAATTCGTCCCCGGGCACCGGGATTATGGAACCCGGGGACGGTCTGTCAGTTTCAGCCAGTTGGATCAGGTCACCTCGTGGACAACAATTTTGGATTCCGTTTCAGCCCGACGGATCTGGTCATTGGTAATGGTGGCCATTTCCGCCTTGAAGCACAGAGCCCACATCATGATAATCCCCAGGATCCACCAGACTATCTGCCATGACCAGGCCGCAGGAAAGCCGGCAAAGGAAAAAAGACCCCAGTTGCTCATCATGGCCAGGGGACCGGCGGCAAAGAGAAACCACACGGGTATAATGTATTTCATTGAGTTACGCCAGGTTCTGCCTCTGGGGCCTGGCTCTTCAATGTTGTCCAGCCAGGAGCGTACTTCTTTCTGCCTGTCCATGGTAGCCTGGTTGTCGGTTCCTCCCAGAAACCTGCTCAGGTAGGCAACCAGCAGCCCGGTTCCTATACCCCAGGCCGCGCAGTGAATGGTCAGGGGATTGGGGAAGACGTAATAGGTGATGAATACTGCTATAAGCCCGGCCAGGATTCCCAGAACCGTTCCAATGGAAGGCCAGCGGAATCCCCAAAGGGTGCCCATGAGAGGGATGTACATGATAAAACCCAGGGCTGTGGCCAGGGCCCCCAGGATAACCAGAGCCGCCTGGGAGGTCAGCCCCACAATCAGGGCCAGTATGGTCAGAATGGTCACAAAAAGGCGGTTCATCCAGATCTGCTCGGCATGGCCGCCCTGTTTGTTTCTGATTTTGAGCCACCAGACATCGCGCAGCAGCATGGAACCGGCAGTGCCTATGTACGGGGCTGCCGTGGAGTGCATGGCCGCGATGAGTCCGATAAAGCAGATGCCCAGCACAAAGGGCGGAAGAAACTTGGCCATGAGCATAGGCACAACGTCTGAATCCCTGGCCGGATCAATGAGGCCCTGCATGTCCAGAATCTGGCCTCCCAGTCCCTGAAAGGCAGTAAAGAAAAACATGGCGAAGCCCACCAGGAATGCGGACATGAAAACCTGCTGCCAGGCGAAAGGCCTGGGATTCTTGTTGGCGAACTGCCACATGGTAAAGGCCGGTGAAGACTGAATACCCATGAGAGAGAAGAGGTAGGTAAGAATCATCAGGGCTGTCCATTTCTCCTGTCCCACAGTGAATTCCATTATGCTTGGTATTTCCAGAAATTTGTCCGGCATGTTTTGTATTTCCTGACTCATATGGCTCCAGCCACCGAAATGGACCAGGACATAAGCTCCAACAGTCAACATGGCCACCATGAGCAGGATAAACTGGACCACGCCCACCCAGGTGCTGGCCTTAAGACCTCCGGTGACCACGTAGAACCAGACAATAAAGGCCATGAGAATGGCTCCCCAGGAAAGAGGGAAGCCGGTCACCCAGTGAAAGAGGGCGCCTGCAGCCATGAGCTGGATGGCTGCATAAAAAATCCCGAAAAGAATGGCCGTGAGCACTGCAAGCCAGCGTACTCCTTCCCGGTTGTAATAATAGGCGTACATGTCTCCCGGGGTGACGAAACCGTATCTCTTGCCCATGAGCCAGGCCCTTTTGGCGAAAAAGGACCCTGTCAATGGTATGGTCAGGGCATAAAAGGATACAAAGCCATAAGCAAGCCCGTACTGCCAGATGAGCCCCGGATGGCCGATAGTGGTCCAGCCGCTGAAGGAAGCTGCTGTTGCGGCCATGAGAAAGGCAATCATGGGGATCTGGCGTCCGCCTATGGAATAGCCGTAGGAGGTTTTTTCCGTGAAAAAACCCTTCAAGCCCCAGGAAAAACAGTAAATAATGTACAGGGAAAGAAAAACCCATACCCACGTTGTGTCGATCTCCATCCTCCTTAACCTCCTTTTAGTATAACTTGTCTGTAAATAAAATAGATGTAACCATTCAGGGGGCACAGGGGGGCAGTCCCCGCGACACTTTTCCTGCACAATACAAAAAGTTCAGACGCGAAATTTTGTGAAACTGCATAATTAGAACTTAGCGGGTACAGTCCCCTGGTCTTGGGCCGTTAGTCACCATCGAGGACCCCCTGAATGGTTACAAATAGATGACCAGGAAGAGCAGGGAGAATAAAACGCTCTTCCCGCCTTTCCTGGTCCTTGTGAATGTTTTGCCTGTCCTGTTTTAGAAAAAGCGTCGCCTGATACAGCCCGCCCTGCACAGGTCTTTCAAGGTCCAGGCAGCATTGACCTGCATCTTGTGCACCAGATAGATGAACAGGTATGCCGTCTGCAGGGCATCGGTAAAGGCATTGTGCTCAGTAAACAGCGGCAGCCCGAATTCCCGGCTCAGCTTCCTCAGGTTATAGGAATATTCCTCGTAGCATTCATAAGCGCCCGTCCACTGGCCTTCACGGTACTGCCTGGCCAGACGCATGGTGTCAATGCAGGGATTGTGAAGTTCTCCTCCGAATTCTTTTTTCAGTTCCCTGTTGATTACACTTATATCCAGGTTGATATTGTGACCGACTATTATGGAGTTTCCGCAGAAATCCAGCAGACCCTGCAGGGCTTCTTTGAGTGGAGGGGCCTTCTGGGCCTCTGAAGGAGTAATTCCGTGAATAACTATGCTTTGCTTGGGAACGTCCCTGGTGGGACAGGCACAGAAGTAAAAGCTCTGTTCCATGTCTATGCGCATTTCGCTTATGCGCAGAGCTCCTATGGTAACTATCTCGTCTTTTTTGACGTTTAAGCCTGTAAGTTCCGTATCCAGAACCACAAAATCGTACTCATTCAGGGGCCTGCTTTGATCCAGGGCATCGAAATATTCTTTGCTCCGGGCCAGCAGGGGATGAGCAGGCCGGCTGTCTTCTCTGCTGAAGGGCCAGGCAAATCCTGACAGGATATTTTGAGTAAGTAGGTTCAACGAAGCCATATTATGCCTCTTTTAATTGCTGTACGTCCGGGTATAGGGATCAGCAGCCTGCAGGAAAAAAATGCACTGGAAATATGTAACCATTCAGGGGACAGATACCGGCCAGGGGACAGTCCCCGCGACACTTTTACTGCACAACTGAAAAGTACAGACGCAAAATTTTGTGAAGCATCATAATCATAACTTAGCGGGGACAGTCCCCTGGCCTTGTGCCATCAGCCACCACCGAGGTCCCCCTGAATGGTTACGGAAATATTATCCAGGAGATGTAGTGGCCTTGATCAACCGTAACCATTCAGGGTAATGCCTAAGCCGGCCATAAATGAACACCGGGGACACTCTGAATGTTTACCATCAACCCATGTTCAGCTTGAAGGTTTCTTTAAGAAAGCTCTGCAGGTTGCTGATGACCGAAAAGGCCCCCTTGAGGGTCTGTTTTTCCAGGTCGCTTAATTCTGCAGGGTCAATATAATTGTGCGGCTGTTCACCTGCCTCCATGAGCTTTAGCTGGTTTACGAATCTAAGCTGCATCTGAAATTCATAGGATTCCCTGGCCCGCACAAACAGGTTGTGAGGCATATGCCCTTCCCGGTCAAGCATCTCCAGTCTTTCCAGAGTGTTGGTTTCCATTATTCCATGCTTCAAAGCCATGACCCGGGCAAAATCCCAGAAGGGTACCAGCCCCCTGGCTTTCAGATCCAGGCGGTTTTTATGTTCTCCATCGCGGTCCACAATGAAGTTTTTGAAAAAACTAAGAGGGGGTTTGGTGCGAAAACAGTCCTGGGCCAGGTAGCGCAGGAACATGTCCTTGCCTTTTACCAGGCTTTGCAGCTCGTCCTTGAGCTCCTGGCCCAGCACCATATCACCGTAGGCCGGGCGAAAATCAAAAAATATGGTTGAATTGAGGACCTCCTGGGGCTCGGGCCTGTTTACCCATCTGGAGAAATACTGCTTCCACACGGAAAGGGGTTGCCGCCACTTGGGGTTGGAGGCCATGTTGCCTCCCTGGCACAGAGGATAGCCGCATTTAACCAGGTGATTTATGGCTTCCTCTCCGAAGGTCTCGAAATATTTTTCCGCCTTTTGTTTCTGCTCTTCATTTTCTGGATCCTGGTAGACCAGGGCATTGTCCTGGTCTGTGCGGAAGGTCTGCTCCTTGCGCCCTTCGCTGCCCATGAGCAGCCAGCAGAAAGGTACCGGAGGCGGCCCCAGCTGTTCCTGGAGAAGTGTCAGAAGCCTTGTGAGTATCAGGTCGTTGAGGATGGTGATCATCCTGGTAATATTGTTGGCCTTGGCCCCTTCTTCAATGAGAGGACGGACCACCAGGGGGACTTTCAGGGACAGCTCGTAAAGCCTTTCAATCCTGTTCTGGTGCATTATCTCCTTGAAAAGATAAACAGGGGATTCACCCTGGAGAACCAGGATGTCGTGACTTGTAATTACTCCGATGATCCTGTCTTCGTCCTGCACCGCCAGGTGGTGAATGCGGTTGCTCATCATGTCCAGGAGGGCATCAAAGCAGACCCTTTGGGCTGATATGGTTTTTATCGGCGAACTCATAACCTTTTCCACTTCTGTGGAGTAGGGCAGACCCCTGGCCACGACCTTGGAGCGTATATCCTTGTCCGTGATGATTCCGGAAACTTTTCCGTATTCGTTCCTGATAAGCAAAGACCCTATGCCCAGATCAGACATGCGTTGAGCAGCCTGCTGCACGCTCTGGACAGGGGTGATGATTTCCGGTTTTCTGCGGATGACGTCATTGACCTTTACCGTAAACAGGTAAAGCGATCCCTCAGTCTTGGGGGTAAGTCTTTCCTTGCGCAGTTCATCAAGAGACTTCTGAACATAATCCCTGGAAAAAACCTTGAGATAATGCTGGGCAAATCCTGGATGGGTTTTTAAAAGCTCCAGAAAGGACTTTTTGGGGAAAAGAAAGCAGAAAGTATCCTCCACAGCCTCTACGGTCATGCTGGACCTTGATCCCCGGATCACCGCCAGTGCCCCAAAAACCGAGCCCTCTCCACGGTAGTCCTTGAGGCTTATCTCCCCGGCCTGGTCCTGGAGATAAATTTTGACACCTCCTTTCTGGATCAAGTAAACATAATTTACTTCAGACACATCCTGGGTAAGAACCCTGGTGCCTTTGGGATAAAAATCCACATTGGCGTTCTTGGCCAGGTTTACCAGAGTACTGTGCTCCAGATCCTTAAAAGGGAGGACACCCTGGAGAAAGTCCACCACCATATCCGGGTCATGGGCCTGCAGGCCTTCTTTTTTCTGTCCAAACATCTTGTTCTCTTGAATTGATTTAATTAAAAGATACGGCGCTACAGTCGAAAAACGGCTTCTGACACAGAAACACCACGAAAATTAAGTAGCAATTCAACAACAGGGGGTTGATCAACCATAACCATTCATGGGGGGCGGAATCACGCCTCTGGCGTGATTGGGGACCGTGACCGGTGACAGTCCCCGCGACACCTTGTCTTCACAATCACCAGAATTACAAGCGCAAAATTCCGTGATCCTGCACAGACCTGCACAGCGAGGGACAGTCCCCAGGCCTTGTGCCAGTAATCAACATTCAGGACCCTCTGAATGGTTACGATCAACCCATTGCCGGGACAACCTTTGATTGATTCAGCTGGTTTTCATGCGGCAAGGTTTTTTTCCTCCGGGTTGCGTCAAAAGTACTGCTGTTCACCAGGGTTTGCGTGCCTGATATGTTATGAACAATACAGACAGTATTTTGACCTGCATCCTGTTTTAGATAAACGGAGTTAA
>NZ_QYZY01000233.1:0-1368 GCF_003838035.1 Desulfonatronospira sp. MSAO_Bac3
AAAAGTCCCTGGCCCAGCCCATGGCCCAGGAATAGGACATGGCCACTTTCCTGGGGTGCAGGCCCAGTTGGGATATCAGGGCATCGACATTTTCCCAGTCACCTTTTTCAAAGGCTATGGCCAGGTCAAGCCAGGGAAGATAGAAGCTCTCCTCCCGGCACAGGGCCTTTTTTATGTCCTCGTCAATAGGCAGGTCCTGGACCACGTTTTCCATGGGCATGTCGAAAACAGCATCCAGAAGCGACAGAAGTCCCAGCATGAAAAGGGCATCCGGCTGGGGCCACTCATCTTTGGTGGGAAAAACCATAAGCTCCAGAAACCTTCCCATCAGGGCGGCGGCAAAGGGAAGTTCAGAGGGTTTACTCTGGGGGGTGACGTCCCGCAGCAGGCACAGCTGCAGAAAAGTCCTCAGGTTTTTAAAACCCACATAGGTCAGGGCCCGCCGGATGGTCTTGATGGGGGTCAGCATGCCGAAGCTGGCGGAATTGACGTAGCGAAGCAGCCGGTAAGTCAGGGATACCTCCTTTTCCAGCAAAGAGGCCAGTTCATCCAGATCAGGCTCCTCCTGCTGCAGCACCTGGAAAATCTTGAGGCGCATGATCTGATGCGTGGACAGGTTGGCTCCTTTGAGAGTCTCGGGCCTTTTAAAGAAATATCCCTGAAAATAACTGATATTTTTTTCCTGCAGCTTCTGGAAGGTTTCCACGTCCTCTATGCGCTTGGCCATGACCGCAACATCGCTTGTGTCAATCTCCTGCAGTCCCTCGCCGGCCACCCCGGCATCCAGGATGAAAATATCCGCCAGGTCCCTCCATCTGCTGATCTCCCCTGGCTTTCCGTCCACGGCGATACGGTATCCGTCTTTCTTGAGCTCGGCCAGGGCCTGCTCCAGCTCATGGCCACCCGGGGTATGGCCTGTGATTTTGACTATGGTGTTCTGGGGGGGAAGGGCATAAGGGGCGTTGTGCACAATGGCCTCGTAGGAAAAGTTGACCATGATGAATTTCTCCCCCTTCATGTTCAAAAAAGGGGATACGTAGGAAGCCTGAATCACACTCAGGGTCGCGTCTTCCGGGTTGCTGAACACAGCCCCGGCGGATTCTTCATCCGAGCGGTAAAAGAGTTCATACCCCTGCAGTCTCTTTTTGGCATTGAACACCGGTTGCCTGCCAACAAAGAGAGGTTCAACAGTCCAAGGTAACGGCTTTTCTTCTTGCATATCTTCTTCCTTTTCAGGCATTTATGTTTGCAAGCCAGAGAGGTTATGTTCAATTATTGTATTTCTCCGGCCCAGACAAATGACGGGCCTTTTGTCTTTTTGGCCTGGTACATGGCCTTGTCCGCTGTATTCACCAGGCGGTCCAGGGT
>NZ_QYZY01000234.1:0-51117 GCF_003838035.1 Desulfonatronospira sp. MSAO_Bac3
ACGGTTTTGATTAACGCTTCCTACGTCGTTCAGATCCCGCACTTACTTTTTGGCAAATATTGATTTGAAAACTGGGCAGACGTAGAAAAAGTAAGTGCGGGACCCAGTTTGCAAAGCCCCCGGACCCTGGATATCAGCGGTACGTTTAGACTGATCAATTTTATCAGATGGTGAGTAGTTACTGCAGGTTAACAATGACCGGGTCTGTTGGATTATTAAACCTTTCTCTCATACCGGAATTCATAGCGCAGACCTTTGAGCAGGCAGGCGCACATGAGAAGCATGATGGCGGAAAAGGGCAGGGCCGCTGCAATGGCCATGCGCTGCAGTCCTTCCAGGCCTCCGGCCAGGAGCAGTATGGCTGCAGTTACCGAAACGGTCAACCCCCAGATGATTTTCTTGCCTGTAGGGGGATCGGCCATGCCCCTGGAAGTCATGAGGCTGAGCACAAAGGTGGCTGCATCCGCCGAGGTCACGAAGAATATCACCAGGAGCAGTATGGTGATGAGGGTGAGGATTTCGCTCAGGGGGTAAAACGCATATAACTGAAAAAGCCCGGTGGAAACGTCATGGGCTACAGCAGCGGCTATACCTGCATTATTGCCCAGTTCCAGGCTGAAGGCGGTCCCGCCGAACACGCTGAACCAGACAAAGGTAAGCCCGGTGGGTATAAGAAGGGCTCCGGTTATAAACTCGCGGATGGTCCGTCCCCGGGATATGCTGGCTATAAACAGGCCCACGAATGGAGACCAGGATATCCACCAGGCCCAGTAGAAAAGAGTCCAGTCCTGAGTCCATTCCAGGCCTATGAAAGGGTTGGCGGTAAGGCTTATATTGAAAAGGGCGGTGATGTAGTCGGAAGTCGTGCTGATAAAGATATTCAGGATCATGTTGGTGGGACCCAGCACGAGCATGATTGCAAGCAGCAGCACAGCCAGCATGACATTGCCCTTGCTCATTATCTGCATGCCTTTGTCCAGCCCGGCCATGCTGGAACCCATGAAGATGACCGTAATAATGCCGATGATGATCAGGGTGCTGAAGATATCGGCCTCAAAGGGAAGTATCGAGGCCAGGCCGCTGTTGATCTGCATGGCTCCCAGGCCCAGGGAGGTCACAATGCCGAAAACCGTGGCAAATACTGCAAGGATATCGATTAAGTATCCTGCAAAACCGTTTATCCTGTCGCCGATGAGAGGGTAAAAGCAGCTGGAGATGAGCGGGGGCATCCCCCGCCTGAAGGAAAAATAGGCTATACACAGGCTCATGACAATGTATACAGCCCAGGGATGCACGCCCCAGTGGAAAAAGCTGTGCAGCATGGCGAACCTGGCCGCCTCGGGAGTGTTTGGCTCAATAAATCCAGGCGGGCTCATGTAGTGGCTCATGGGCTCGGCCACGCTCCAGAATATCAGCCCGATGCCCATGCCTGCGGCAAAGAGCATGCTTGCCCATCCGAAATAGGAAAACCTGGGTTTTTCATGGTCCATGCCCAGTTTGATATGGCCGTATTTGCTAAGGGCCATGTACAGGCTGAAAACCAGAAACACAAAGGTGGCAATTAAATAAAACCAGCCATTTCACCATGCAGCCAGGCAGACCATCTGTCCAGAGCATCGGCTGAAAAAATACCTGCCAGGATCACCACGAGAATGGCCAGCAGAGATATTACAAACACTATATTGTTTTTGAGAGTCATGGCTCTGGGTCCTTAGTAGTTTTTGCATGCAGGCAGTCTGCAGGCATCGGGTATTATGAAAATGCTACGCCCGGCCTTGTGGGGAAGTATTTCCGCAGTGGAACCCAGCATCTGGCTTACTGTGCCTGATTTGTCCGACTTGCCTGCGACAATGAGATCAACATCCAGCGTTGCCGCCTGCTTGACTATCTGCTTGCTTACCTGGCCGAGTGTCTCTAGAGGCTGAACCTCATTATAGGCATGTGAGCACTCGATGGCCAGGGCATTGAGGCTGTCCAGCACATTCTTTCTGCGTTTTTCTTCAGTGACCGGGTCAGGGGCCCTTTCCCCCACATGAAGGATGAAGAGCCTGCTTGCCGTGAATCTGCGGTCCACCAGGTAAGGCAGAACTGCAGCGTCTGTATGTTTGCAGTCAGTGGCGTACAGGACCTGCTCCAGGTTGACCGAAGACTTGAATAGACCGTGATTGTAGATAAACACAGGGAGATTGCTCAGGCGGAGTATGTCCGAGTCGATATTGCCCAGCAGGGCGTTGCGGAAAAGGGACTTGGGTGTCCAGTAAATGGCGATGAAGTCGGCTTTTTTCTCCTGAGCCGTCTCGATTATAGTGGTGGGAACATGTCCGCGGCGGATATGCGTGTAAACGTTGAAACCGAAGTTGGTGGCGTCTTTGGCGGTTTTTTCCAACTGTTCTTCAATGTCGCTGCGCTGCTGGGAAGTGATTTTGGGAGCCGCGTGGATAAGGTGAACATCCTTGGTCCCGAAGTTTCCCAGAAACTCGAACATGTGCATAAGTCTCTTTCGGGGTTCCTTAAGACTTATTTTGACTGCGGCCCTTTGCAGCACTCTGTTCTCCTTGAATCATGACCACGCGGGGTTTTGGTTTTTTCAATTCACCAGAAAAAATGATTATATCTGGTTTGTTCCTTTTCAATAATTAATAACGCATTGAAATTCAAGATAATAATTTAGCCGAACTTTATGGCTGCCTGCCGGGTTGTTGATGTCTGGAAATTTAAAGCCCTCGGGTTTGGCGTGGCGTACTCCGGGGTTTTGCTTCAAAATTTGTGTGCGCCTGAAGAAGAATACTTTTTTGGGCTGAAATTTTGGTTGCAATTGATTGGATTGCTGGTTACAAAATTGGTTAGGAGCATGATTGAGGGGTGGATTGTGAAAAACGTGACGTTAACAATTCAGGCAGCAACCTTTAGTCAGGAACCCTTTGGGGGTTGGAGGTAGATAATGTTTTTCACCGTGGGATTGTATGTCTCATTAGCCATCTGCATCCTTGGAACTGTTTACAAGGTCGCCAGATGGTTCAGGCTGGGGGTCACGGAGCAGGACAGAAATATCAAGGCAGGGGCCAGGATAAAGGGGGTGCTTGGTTCCGTGGCCGGGATTTTTTCCGGTCTCAACCTGCCAAGAGTTTTAAAAACCTTATTCCTGGATGTCCTTTTGCTTAGAAGATCCTTTAAGGAGGATCTGTACCGCTGGGTCATGCATATGCTCATTTTTTGGGGTTTTATCCTCCTTTTATTCATGCATGCTTTTGAAAGCTTCATCAGCGAACCTTACCTGCCTGACTACATGTCCACCCTGAATCCGTATCTGTTTTTGAGGGATTTTTTCGGGCTTATGGTCATAGCCGGGATACTCATGGCCGTATACCGCAGACTGAAGATGCCCAGACCCCGCCTGAGAACCCGTTCCATGGACTATGCTGCCATCGGCATAGTGATAGTCATTATTTTATCCGGAATTCTGCTCAAGGGTTCCAAAATCGCCTCTGAGTCGGAATTCATGCGCATGGTGGAGGACTATTCGCACATCTACTATTATGATGAAGAGGTGGAGGCCCTTAAAAGCTACTGGGTGCAGAATTACGGGCTCATTTCCCCGGAGATCAGCCCGCCTTTTGAGGAAAGCGTGCTGGAAGAGGGGGCTGAGTTAAATGACATGTTCTGCGTCACCTGTCACAGCCAGAGCCAGTGGGCGGCTGTAAGTTATGGTTCTTCCAAGCTTACCTACCCCATAACATCTACTTCTGACGGAGAGCACCTGGTATCCTTTTTCTGGTACCTGCATGTCCTGGCCTGCTTTGCCGGCCTGGCTTGGATTCCCTTCGGCAAGATGTTTCATATTTTCACCAGCCCCTTGAGCCTTGTTGTTTCTTCCGTGTCCAGGGAAACCAGGAATGCCGGGTCATCTGCGGTGCGCAGGATGATGGAGCTGGACGCCTGCACAAGCTGCGGGGCCTGCAGTGAGCGATGCTCTGTGGGTACTGCTGTTGAATCCATTCCCAACAGCCTGATTCTGCCCTCGGAAAAGCTGCGCAGACTGCGTCTTTCGGCTGGTGGGGACAAACCCTGCACTGCAGAGCAGCAGGACCTGGCTGAAGCCCTGGTGGTCTGCACCAATTGCCGCAAGTGCACCGGAGTATGCCCTGTGGGCATTAATCTGCAGGATATCTGGGAAGCGTGCCTGGATGACATGTACAGGCAGGGTGTGGTGCAGCCGTATGCCCTGTCTCAGCTGAGCCTCAACAGCATTCTCAGGGCAAGGGCCGAGGCCGGGGCGGACACTCTACCCTGGCTGCAGGACAGAAAAACCGCCGGGGAGATATTTAGAAGCCCCGAGCGGGATGAAGTCCTGGAGGTGCCCGGTATGCTGGATAAGGAACTGGTCAGGTCGCTGGAACTGGCCTACAACTACTGCGTCAAATGCAAGACCTGCACTCTGGCATGTCCTGTGCCGGAGTATTTTGAGGATGCCGGGCGTGAGCTGGGTCTGTTTCCGCATCAGATCGTGCATGCCACTATTCTGGGGCAAAACGATCTGGTTTCATCCTCCAGGATGCTCTGGGCCTGCGTGGGCTGCTATCAGTGCCAGGAACACTGCCCGCAGGAAATACGTGTAACCGATGTGCTTTATGCTCATAAACAGGCTGCTCTGAGCGGCCTGAAGGCAGGAGGAAAATAATGAATACATCCATGCGCTACACGCTTTTTCGTTGCTGCACCTCTGCCCCGCACATGCCCCAGTACGAACAGGCCACGGACATGGTCCTGCAGGGACTTGGCCTGGAAATGCTGCATGTGCCTGAATTCGGGTGCTGTGGATATCCCTTGAGAAACATTGACCAGAACGCATGGCTTCTGGCCTCTGCCCGGAATCTGGCCCTGGCTGAAAGCCGGGGAGCAGCCATTGTGACCGTCTGCAACTGCTGCCTGGGTACATTGAAGCATTGTGCCTGGATTCTATCGCAGAACCAGGAGCTTCACGCCCGCATCAACAAAACACTGGAGAAGGAAGGACTGCACTACAGCGGTGTGGCAAAGGTCAGACATCTTTTTGAGGTGCTGGACCAGGATTTCGGGGTGGAAGCAATAAACGGCAGGCTGCAGCATCAGCTGAGCCATCTCAACCTGGCCCTGCACTACGGCTGCAGGATTCTAAGGCCCAGCCAGGTTCTGGCCGTGGACAACCCGGTGAATCCATCCCTGCTGGACAGGCTGGTGCAGGCTCTGGGAGCGGTCAGTGTCGACTGGGACAAAAAGCTGGACTGTTGCGGGGCCCAGGCCATGGCTACAGACCCTGAGCTTTCGGAGAAAATGAGCCGGTCCAAAATCACCCGGGCTGTGGATTTTGGCGCAGACGCAATCTGTGTGGCCTGTCCCTTCTGTCAACTGAACATTGGAAGATGGAAAGAGGAAGACAACTTCCTGCCGGTGATAGCCTATCCCCAGCTGCTGGCTCACTGCCTGGGCTATCCTGTGGAACTGGCTGGATTGAAAACCACAGTGTGAAGTTGTCAGTTCTCATCAGGGGTCTGCCCTTTAGAGCAGTGCCCCGCATTGCCGTATTTACCCGCTTTTTTCCAGGTCTGATAAAAAGATCCGTCGCCGGGGCATCAAGCCCTGGCAACGGATCTTGAAACTTATCCCCACAGCATCCCTTTCACCCCGTTTATCATCCGCCGGGAGTTTTACTGTTCGGTTTTGGCCAGACATGGTGTATTGTTTCTGTACACAATATCTGCATTTAAGTTTTTGCAGCAGGAGAGAACTTCAGGGTTGCCTGCAATAAAAACATATATTTCAAGTTGTTACCAGGTATAGACTTACGTATTGAATGGGTGCCTGTACTGGAACAGAAATTGCCTTGGTACAGGTGTGGAAAAGGTCGTTGCAAGGTGCATAAAAAGCTCTGCAGCAAAGGCTTATTATCCAGAGAGGTTCACAGGCAGTAGATCAAGGAGGCCTGACCGCTGAGTGCAGTGAAATCTCTGCCCGGGGATAATCTTATGCCGGCGGCAGGTTGTTACAGGCATAATCTTCAGGAGTTGTAAAGTATGACCACAAACCATGTCCTGTTTATATCCACAGAGGATCATGATGAGCAAGTACAGAACATGCTGGTGGATTACGGGGTTCAGGTGACAAAAATCAGCAGCATGCAAGAGCTAAAGGAGCCTGAAACCAAGGGAGAGTACTCAATTGTCCTTCTTGATCTGGATCTGCCCTGCGTGAGCAACAATTCCATTTACTGGTTGCGTAAAATGACCGGTCAGGCCTGGATTATAGGACTTTCCTCCAAAAGATATCATCCTGAACTAAAGGAGTCCATGCGCTCGGACATATTTGCTGTACTGGGCAAGCCTGCTCATAGCAGAGAATTGCAGTACTGCCTGCACAGCCTTTTCGACCTTCAGGACGGCTGAGATGTTCAAGAATCCGGTCAGCTTGTGCATTTATCCGCCATGGCTGGAGAGTTAAGAGTTATCGGTTCACTGTTAACACTACAGCGAAACTTATGATTGACCTCCGGGGACTGGCTCTCCCCGCACTTATTTTTAAAACCTGTTAATCATCCTTCAGAAAAATAAGTGCGGGGGTGCCTGTCCCCAATTGAAATACCATACTCTTTTATAAGTTTCGCTGTAGTGTTAACAGTGGAAGAGGAATGCTTCATGGATTCAAAGGGTTACAGCGTGAGCACACATAGACATTTGATGATTGAAAAAAGCTATAAATCCAGAGTGTTGCACGAGAGCTTTCTTCTGTCCTGGCCATGATAATACAACTTAAAAATGAGGTGTTGAAGATGCAGTTTAAGGTAATGATAATGGGGTTTTTTGCTCTTGGATTTCTGTTTTGTTCGGCAGCGCCCTCAGACAGTGCTGAGCAGAATGTGCTGAACATTGCCGGGGCGACCACCATTCAGCCGGTGCTTGAAGTTCTGGCTGACGATTATCAGCACAAAAGCGGGCAGACAGTTCAGATCCAGGGAGGCGGCAGCAGCAGAGGAATTGAACATGTTCTTCAGGGGCATGGACCTCTTGGGGCTGTATCCAGGGCTTTGACGCCGGAAGAAAAAAAAGAGCTGGAATACGTGACCATAGGCAAAGACGCCCTGGTTTTCATTGTGAATAAACGCAATCCTGTTGAGAGTATAGACCGCGATACTGCTGTCAGGCTTTTTCGCGGGGAGACAAAAAACTGGAATGAACTGACGAACTGGGAGCGCAGCGTGGTGCTGGTTACAAAGGAAATGGGCCGCTCTACTCTTGATCTGTTCGAAAAATATACAGGGATACATCATCCAGACAATCCTGAAGACGGTGAGAATGGGCGGGTGGATGAATCCGCCTACGAAATCGCTTCCAATCTTGACGGGGTGACCCTGGTGGCTGGAATGCCCGGAGGGGTGGGATATATGTCCCTGGGCGCCTCCGAGTATCTGCGGGATAAAGGTATGCCTGTCAAAATTCTGGAGCTTGAAGGTTATTCCATGGACCGTGACAGCATAGTCGCTGGAGATTATCCCATCAGCAGGGAGCTTAACCTGGTTTATAAAGAAGAAAACAAAGATCTGGTGCAGGGTTTTCTGGATTTTTGTCTGGGGCGCACAGGTCAGGAAGCTGTGCGTGATCTCGGGTATATTCCAGTAAAGGAATCGCAGTAAGAAAGGAAACAAGAGGGTATCATTTCAAAAGTAATTTATAGGTTCAGCATCCGGCAAGCAAGAATGTCGGATGAAAGCTGTCAAGGAGTTGCATTATGAAGATGAAAATCATGGCCCCGGTTCTCATATTGCTGGGAGCTGGCCTGGCGGTGCTGGCGCTGCAGTACACCGATATTTTCAACTGGGAAAAAGAGGAGGAGACCCTTGAGCTAACCGAAGCCCAAATGGGCATGTTTCTGGACCTGGAGCGCAAGGTCAAGGCGGTCAGGCAGTCAGTTCAAAACGGTATACTTGCACAGGATGAGGATTTTTTGATCCAGGCCTCCAATCAGTCTTTAGAAGTTTTTGATCTTATAGACAGCCTCACAGATACATTTCCGGAAGCTGAAGGCCTGGAAGAGGCTTATCAGGACTTTTATGCCAGCCTGGTGTCCATTATAACCCTGTTTTTGGAAAATCGACTGGAACCCGGACGGGCCAGACTTATGGAAATGGAAGAAAGTCATGCTTTTATTGACAATAAGCTGCGCGGCATTGTGGCTACTGTCACCGGCGAGGGATGTCTGCCATGTTTTCAGGACCTGTAGACGGGCTGTGGGCTGCAGCCTTGGGAGCGTGTCAGCAGGATTATTCATGTCCAAATGCTGAACAGCAAATCGAAACAAATGGTCAGCATTGCCATTGATCCGCCTTGACCGGAATGTAAAAACATGTTGTTATTCAGCCGGAGTTTTTTCCAGGGCATATTTCACAATAGAGTGGGGTTCGACCGCTCCTGCGGTCATTTTGGACGCGGAGCGTCCGAAGATTGTTCCCACGCAGAGCGTGGGAACAATAAGACAACGTATAGGTTATTATTCCTTATTTCCTAAGAGTTTAACGTATGGGATATACAATTCGCAGGGTGTTTTTTTGTGTTGCTTTGCTGTCCTTGATGACACTCTGGGGCTGCGGCAGTAATGATGACGAGTACGTAACGGTTGATTTTTCAGATACCGTGGAAGTGGATGAGGAGCAGCCCGGCTATTCGGACAGGCCCAGGCTCAAGGCGGCGGTGGGGGCCATGATTTCACCGCGGGAGACTTTTGAGTCCTACAGGGAGATTCTGGTCTACTTGAGCCGGGAAATGGACATGGACCTGGAGTTCGTGCAGCGCAAGACCTATGAAGAGGTCAATGAGCTTCTGGGCAAAAACGAAATTGATCTGGCCTTTATCTGTTCCGGACCTTTCGTGCGCGGCAGGGAGAAGCATGGGTTCAATCTCCTGGCTGCTCCGGTGGTGGACGGCAGCCGGCACTATTATTCCTATCTCATAGTTCATGAAAACAGCCCGTATGAAAGCCTGGAAGATCTGCAGGGTAAAACTTTTGCCTTTACCGATCCAGACTCCAATACCGGGCGCATGGTTCCCCTTTACTGGCTGCATGAAATGGGTTTTGAACCCGAAGAATATTTTGAGGATATTATTTATACCTACAGCCATGACAATTCCATCCTGGCCGTTTCCAAAAACCTGGTGGACGGAGCTGCAGTGGATCATCTTATCTGGGACTACTTTCATAAAAGCGGCAGCGAGATCACCGAGAATACCAGAATTATCAAAAAATCCCGTCCCTTCGGGATACCTCCCATAGTGGCCTCTCCGGGCATATCTCAAGACAAGGCCCAGAGGCTTAAAGAAGTGTTGCTCAGTATGCACCAGGACGACAAAGGTAAAGAAATACTCTCGTCGCTCATGATCGAGAAGTTTGTCGCCGCTGAAGATCATTGGTACGATTCTATCCGGGATATCTACAAGACCTTGAAGACCTGTGAAGACCAAGATGCAGCTAAGCCTTAAGGGCACCCTTATCCTGACTATAGCCGGCCTGGTTATGCTCAGCATTCTGGCAGTGGCCCTGCTGGCCTCGCACCACTACGCCAGGAGCCAGGAAGAGCTCCTGGAAGCCCAGGCGGTGAATCTGGGGCACACTTTAGGAGAAGAGAGCACCGATTTTGTTTTGACCAACGATCTGGTCAGTCTGCAGAGAAGACTGGAGCGCTACAAGCAGACCACTCCACAGGTGAGCTATCTCTTTGTACAGCGCCAGGACAAGATTCTGGCCGCAGTGTTCCAGGGAAACGGGGTCCCCAGAGAGCTTATCGATGCCAACCAGCCCCTGGACAAGCATACATCCAGTCTGAAGAAGATCATGTCTAAAGAGGGAGACAAATACCTGGATCTGGCTGTTCCCATGTTTGAGGGCCGTGCCGGTGTTCTCAGGCTGGGTTTTTCCGAGGAGCGCCTGAGTATGCAGGTGGCTCAACTGTGGCAGGGCATTTTTTCTTTGGCCCTGGTGATACTTGTACCGGCCCTTTTTATCGGCCTGGTGCTCATAAGCAGGATCACCAGGCCCCTGGCTGCACTGGTAAAGGCCGCCGGGGAAGTGGAGCCGGGAAAAAAAATGGATGTGCAGTTTAATGTACAGGGTCAAAAAGAGATTCAGGCCCTGTCTGATGCCTTCAGGCGGATGACCTCCAGGATTCAGGAGTATACCACCAGGCTCGAGGAGCAGGCCGAAGCCCTGGAACACGCCCACAGGAGGATGCAGACCACCTGTGAGGTGGCCAGAAATGTATCCGCCCTAAGCGATATGGATGAGATAGGCGGATATCTCATGCGCCGCATCAAGAAAATTATTCATTGTCCTTCGAACCTGATTCTGGTTTTTGGTCCGGACCGGGATGTCTTGTTTGTGATTACGGAAAAGGGGACATACCCGGTAAGCGACAGGCAGACCGCCCAGAGTATTGACGCCGCTCTGCAGAACCTGCAGGGAGTGGAGACAATCGACGGCCGGGTCTTTGAATCGCTGCCCCTGCCTGAGGGTTTCGTTCTGGGAGAGAAGCAGGTTGTAGTGCCTCTTTACTATGAAGATATCCTGTGCGGAGCTATGCTTGCCTCATGCTCCAGCAAATGCAAATGCGACTCCGACTCCATGGAACTGATAAGCCTGGTTTTGTCCCATGCTTCAGGCACCATCCGCAGGGCAATACTGCACCAGGAAGAGATCAAAAAGCTCAAGCAGGGGGTATCCGAGTCTGCAGGCTTTGAAGGAATGATTGGCCGGGATTACCGGATGCAGACTATTTACAGGCTAATCCAGGACGTGGCCCCTACGGATGTTACAGTGCTCATTCAAGGAGAATCAGGTACGGGAAAGGAGCTGGTGGCCAAGGCGATTCATGCCCGCAGCTCCCGCAGGGACAACCCTTTTGTGGTCATCAACTGTTCAGCATATCCTGCCACACTTCTGGAGAGTGAGCTTTTCGGACATGAAAAAGGGGCCTTTACCGGAGCCATCAGGCAGCGACCGGGCCGTTTCGAACAGGCCAGGGGAGGGACCGTTTTTCTGGACGAAATAGCCGAGGTTGATCTTTCGGCCCAGGTAAAGCTTTTGCGGGTGTTGCAGACACAGAAGTTCGAGCGCCTGGGCGGGGAGAAGAGTATTGAGGTTGATGTGCGTATCCTGGCCGCCACCAACAAGGATCTTCTGGAAGAGGTCAAGGCCGGGCGCTTCCGGGAGGATCTTTACTATCGCCTGGATGTGGTGCCCATCAACCTGCCCCCCCTGCGAGAGAGAGGCAACGATACGGCTCTTCTGGCCAGGCATTTCCTGGAACGCTTTGCAGCAGTGCAGGACAAGAGGATCAATGAGATAAGCTCATCAGCCATGCGGGCTCTTCTGGACTATTCATGGCCAGGGAACGTGCGCGAGCTGGAAAATGTCATGGAGCAGGCCGTAGTCCTGTGCAAGGGCGAAACCATAGCCCTGGAGGATCTTCCCGACAAACTGCAGGGAGCCAGGCCGGCCAGGCGTAAAACCATTGAAGATCAGGAGAAGAACCTTCTTCTGGAAACCCTGGAGGCCTGCGGATGGAACAAGAAAATGGCCGCAGAGCGTCTGGGCATAGGCCGCAGCACCCTGTATGCCAAGCTTAAAAAACACGGCATAATGGACAGCTCTACTTCATAAGGCAGTGATTAAAATCATTATGACAGCAATCCAGAATGACATCCTGCATAACAGAGTTTAAGTCGCCCTGCTGACACCCATACCCCCATACTTCCATACCTCTTAAGGTCGGGGGTGGTTGTTGAGATCCCTTCCTTTACCGCTCAGGTTCGTGGAATAAGCCTGGTTTACTGCGCTTTACTTTTCACTGGTCAAAATCGGGGCTTGATCCGGTTTTCATCCGGAAACTTTCTATTTCCGGATGAAAACCGGCAGCTTTATTTATTCCTGGTGACAGCCCATGCAGGTCCTGGGTCCAGTGGCGTCTTCACCGGCCATGTCCCGGTGACAGGTGATGCACTGGGCATGATAGGCCTGTTCCAGATCCTTTTCCGTGGGGTCGTGGTCCTCCTGGAACCTGGTGCCGGGTTCAGCATGGCAGTCCCTGCACATGACCCCTTCGGCCCCCTCATACAGGTCATGGTGCTCCAGGACATTTTCTCCGTCCTTGTAGTGATGATGACAATCCATGCAGTCAGCTACAGCCATGTGCAGGTCGTGGTCGAACAGGACCGAGGGCTTTTTCTTGCTGGTGTATACGTCTTCATTGTCAATGAGATACTCGGGCATCTGGGCGCTGATGAAATGCGGTGCCAGCATGAGTGCAACAGCCAGGACTCCTCCTGCAAAGATTTTCCAGGGATAATTGATTTTTTTGAACATGATTATCCCACCTCCTCGGTTTCCGGTTCTTCCTGGACTGCGGATTCCTGCCCCTGATCATCCTTAGACAGCATGTGCTCCGGAATGACCATGTTGTGGGCGATTACTTCCTTGAAATGCACCGCCTTGATGCCCAGATCATATTCCTTGTTCAGGTCTCTTATCTGGTCGATACAGTTGTGACAGGGTACAAAGACCAGTTCAGCACCTGTGGCCCTGATCTGATCGGCCTTGATTTTGCCGCACTTGACACGGTGCGGGCGCATTTCACCGCCCATGGGCATGGCCCCGCCTCCGCCGCCGCAGCAGAAGTTGTAGTTGCCCTGGTGCTCCATGGGGCGGAAGTCTTCAGAGAGCATCTCCGCCAGCCTTTGATTTTTTTCCGCCAGTCCTCCGCTGCGAATGACATTGCAGGGGTCCTGCAATGTGGTGGGCACCTTGACTTTTTCCTTTAGCTTGATCCTGCCTGAAGCAATGTAGTCATGATAAAGTTCTACAGCGTGAACCACTTCCTGTTTTGGTTCATGCCCCATCCAGACCTGCGCTTCGTACCGAAGCGCGCGATAGGCGTGGCCTCACTCGGATATGGCCACCTTTTTGGCGTTTAGCTTGTCCGCCTGGGCAAAAGTGTTCTGCACCAGCATCTTGGCTGTTCCCAGATCTCCGCAGAACATGGCCAGATTGGTGTCGTCCCAGCCGTCAGCACTGGGTACGGTCCAGCTTTCACCGACTGCGTTGAATATTATGGCCGCTTCCTGGATGTCCTGGGGATAAAATTTGGGCTCCCTGGCATTTACAGTGTAGAGCAGTTCGGCATTCTGCTTGTCAATGGGTATTTCCAGGGCCGGGTAATCGTCCTCCAGCTCCTCGATGGTCCATTCAATGGTGTCCACCCAGTCTTCCTGGGTCAAAGACATCTGGTTGCCGAACTGCTTGTAGCTCTCAATGGCCGCCATGAGCCCGGCCGGTCTCATGCCGGCCACATTATGCAGCATGGCTCGCTGCAGAGCCACCATGATCCCGACATCAATGCCGAATGGACAGTAAAGAGCGCATCTCCTGCACATATTGCACTCATGAAACAGGGTGCTGTACATTTTCTGGAGGTAATCATCGTTAATCTCGGCCTTGCCTTTCAGGATTTCGTTTATAAAGCGCACCTTGTAGGCCGGGATCATTTCCGGGTTGCGGTTATCGGCTAAGTAAAAATGGCATGTGTCGGCGCACAATGCGCAATTGGCACAGATCTGCAGCCAGGTCTGAAACCTGGCATTGAGCCTTGGTTTTAGAAAATCCGCCAGTTCCTGACGGCTCACCTGTGTAGACATATTACTCCTCCTTAAGATATTGTGACTTGCTTGAACGCTTGAACTGTTAAACTGTCGGGCAGGCCTCGCACCTACATACTGTAGCCTCTTCTGCCGAATTCCACAGCTGTGGCACCCCTGGAGAAGAAAAACAGTACCGAGTGAGACAGCTTGGTAAAGGGAATCAGGATAAGCATCAACTGTCCTGAAAGCATGTGGAAAAGCTGCATGTTTTCCGCCAGAAAGCCTGTAGTGCCCAAAGTTGCATGTGCTGCCAGATAACCTGTGAGAAAGGGTAGAATGGTTACCACAAGCAACAGGTAGTCTGCAGGCCTGCTCAAAAGTTTAAGATCCGGGTGAATGGCGCGGCGTACCATCAATGCCAGCCCTATTATTACCACTGCCAGAGTCATCCACTTGGCCAGTCCGGCCGGCAGGGAAGCCCAGGAAATACCGAATCTGGACATTTCCCACATAACGATATGCTGGTAGGCAAATATGGGCAGCAGTATGATGCAGACATGAAAAAGATAAACCGCCAGACAGTACAGGGGTTGTTTTTTAAAGGTTTCATTGTTGGGCAGAAGCCACTTGGCATAGGTGGCAAAAACCCATTTCCAGCTGAAATACTTGTGGATAAGTTTATCCGTTTTTTTGGAAGCGTTGTAATACATGATACCCTTGACCACTATCCCCACCAGAAAGACCAGGATGGCGATCCACGTCAGCGGACCTTCCACAAATGCGTAAAAATCCATAAGACCTCCTTGTTTAACCTTCTTATAAAAACACACCTTTTTGGTAGAATATTATTCCGGACATGTCCAGAGAAAATCATGTAAAAAAAGGTAAAAATTTGATAAACGCAATGCACGTCAGGGTCGATCCAGAGAGATCTCCTTAGTGTATGCCCTCCTTTATACCTGTTTTTCTTTGTTGTTGTCAGAGGGCGTAATAAAACAGGTATATGCCTCCCAGTATCAGCAGCACGCCGCAGGTTTTCCGGAGTACAGAGGAGCCCGGGGACAGCTCATTCCAGCGCAGGAAGAAATAGAGAAATCCTGGTGACGCTCCTGCTGCAACCAGGAGCATGCAGTGGGCCAGGGCAAAGATGCCCAGGAGCAGTAGACCGAAAACCTGCTCTGCCGATGCCAGGGACAGAGTCAGCCCCAGCATGGGAGCCATGAAAACAAAAGTGCACGGCCCCAGGCCTACGCCGATGACAAGTCCCAGGAATACTGCCCCTTTCTTGCTGCTGTTTTTTGGAACAAGTCTGTCTACCAGGGACCAGTGCAGCGGCACCAGTCCTGCCAGGTTGAGACCAAAAAGCAGCAGGACTATCGCCACCAGGTAATAGGGCAATGAACCTAAGTCGCCAAGGAGCCGCCCCGCCATTGCAGTGATTATACCCACAACCATAATGCATATCAGTATCCCCAGGGCAAACATCAGGGATAACACTGTAGCCCTGGCAGCGGTTTCAACCTTTCTGCGGTTGATGTAGCCGATAATCAGGGGGATACTGGCCAGGTGACAGGGGCTCAGGATCACACTCAGTATTCCCCAGACAAAGGCTGCAGCCATGGCGGTCAATGGAGCACCCTGTACCGCCAGGCTGAGCCGGGAAAAAATATAGTCCAGCGACAAATAGTCTCTCACACCACGTGAAGGCACGACTATCTGTACATCATAGCCAAGGTCCGCCCAGGTCTCCAGGATATGCTTTCTGGAAAGGTAGCCTTCGTGGCGGTAAAGCTCCTCTCCTTCTTTGTCCAAAAAAATCTGAGTGGGGACCATGCGGATATCCAGCTTTTCCGTGATCCCGGAATGTTTGTGCATGTCATAGTAATGGGTTTCAAAGATGGAATCATAGTTTGCCTGCAGTTCCAGAAGGTCGCCGGCCATGCGTCGACAGGGTGGACAGGCTGCTACGCCTACGTTTACCAGGGCCGGTTTTTCCAGTTCTCCAGATAAAACTGCATCTGGTTCAGGAACTGTCCTGGAAGTGATTACTTCATAATCCGAGCCCAAGGCCCCTGAAGGCATAAAAAGGATTACAGCCAGAAATGCCAGGCCTGGGAGCAGGCCTTTCAGCAGAGAACCCTTTTTTTGCATGGCTGCTCTCCTCTTTAATGCTTATCCGGATTAGCAGATTTAATTTCAGCCAAATTTTGCCCTCTCCAGGGAAAGGGCAAAAAAGTGTTCAAGATGGACGTGTCAGTCCCAGTTCCTGCTTGTCCTTTAAAATGACCGATTTTGTGAGTCTGGCCAGGTGGCGGTAGAAGTCGGAGCTGGTGTTTTTAAAGAGCGTATCCGCAAAAACAGGACCCCACAGACCCAGGTGTCTCTTTAAAAAGTCCAGCCTCTGGGTGCGAAAATCAATGGCGCTTGCCTGGTCTTTATTTTCCAGGGCCTGGTTTTCGTGGTAAAGCAGATAGTACATGAATTCAAGCTCAACAGCGATATGATCCGGGGGGTCATTGAAATCTTCAGACATATTCACTCCTGCTTTGCGGTATGCGTTTTGCGCTTCTACGGCGGAGTCGTCCATAATCTGCTGGTTTTGCATGTTGTGCTGAAAATAAATTGAGCCGTAGGGAGGAACAGCCAGCTCAAAGGGTCCAACAAAAAGTCTGGAATATTCTTTTTTCAGGTCAAGCATTTCCTTATCCCGGCTTTCCACAACCTTTTGCATTTCCAGGGCCGGTTCCAGCAGGTCCTGGTCCCATTCCTCTATCGCGGGGTTTATTCTTTGCACTGCCTGCACCAGCTTTTCATCTGGCTGGAAGTAGCAATCTGCTAATGATTTGTAGACCTGCATTTTCATATGCAACCTTTATAATTTTTTAAATGCCCGGGAGATGCAAGGTGCTTCCTTCTCCCGGGCATTTTGTTAATGTTCCGGAGTTGCTTCCAGATTCAGATACTTGACCCCCAGAGAGTAAATCATCAAGCAGAGGGACAGGGCCAGGATGATTGTGCCCCACTCGAAAAAGCTCGGGGTATAGGTAACAATCTCCGGCCTGGTTTCAGCCATGGCACCTATGGGCATTACCTGGGCCGACAAAAGCATTACCAGCCTTCCGGCGAACATGCCCACCAGGGCCAGTACAGAAGCCACCACCTTGCCTGCCGCGGTCTTGCGTATGGCAGGGACGACCATCAGGATCAGCGGGATTATCAGACCAAGCCAGAGTTCCATCTGGTAGATGCCTGTCCCGGCGATATACCTGAAGCCCTGGAATTCAACCTGCAGAGAGGTGTAGCCTATTATGGCCCTGAGGATAAACACAAACAGGGCTATGGCCAGCATCACGGCAAAGATTTTGGCCACCTTGTCAAAGGCCGTCTCCTCCTGCTGAGACATACTGCCCCGGATTGCGGAATGCACAAAAGAGGCCAGGACTATGGCCGCCATGCCGCTGGTCAGGGCTGTAACTGCGAAGTACAGGGCGGTAAAGTGTCCGAAGAATGCGGGCCTGGCATCAGCAGTGCCGAACACGATGCTTAGAGCAGTATAAGCCATGATCATCAGGCCCAGGGCCAGCAGGCCTCCTGTCCAGCTTCTGGTAGTATGCCATTCACCCTTGTTGATGAAGTAGAATTTGATGAGCACAAAGGCCAGATAAAAACCATAAAGGACCGCCATCCACCATATTGGGGATGCAGGATTGGGCGACAGACCTATCCAGACGGTATTAAGCAGAGTGGACATGGGACCCAGATCCAGGCCTTTGCACATGATGCCCACCAGCAGAGTGGCAAAGGCCAGCAGGGCCGCACGTTTGGCAAATGGATAATATTCCTTGAGCCCGAAGATGGAGGGCAGGGAAGACAAGAGGGTCAACCCGGCCGCTGTAAGGGCAAAGAAAAGATATCCGGCCATGGGCAGGGCCCAGAATGTCACGTCGTTGAGATTGTATACCCCAAGGCCTCTGACTACTACTGTCAGGGCCGTAAAAAGCCCTATCAGCAGGCCTATCCCCAGCAGGCCGAACCATGCTTTACTCATTTAAAAAACCTCCTGTAGATGTGTCCCGGATGCAATGCACTTTGACTGCATTTCCGGGTGATGTTCAAGGTGTTTTCCGGCAATAACAGGGTATTACACAGAATATGAAGATCTTAGATCATGCCCTTGCCAGCTTCGTACACGCAGGGGCAGAATTCCCTGACATAAAACACTCTGGGCTCAGTACCCAGTTCCGGCCGGAGTTTTTCCGCCCGGAACAGTCCGAGCACCCGGTTTACCAGACTGTCCGGGTCGTCCAGATCTCCGAAGATACGGGCATCGCATGGGCAGACCTCCACGCACCAGGGCAGCTCACCGTTGACCACGCGGTGGCGGCAGAAATGGCATTTCTCCACAACCCCGGTGGGCCGGATGGCCTGATAATTGTAGTCCGGGTCCGGGTTGTACAGGGGCCAGTTGGGCACATTCAGGGCCCGGGCCTGTTCCCGGGGGGACATTGTACAGTCGGGTATCACCGCGTCATCATTTTCCCATTCCCTGTGCGGCTTGTTCCAGGTATAGTTGATCACCCCGTAAGGGCAGTTCACCAGGCAGTAGCGGCAGCCGATGCACTTGTTGGGATCGTGGGCTGTTATGCCGCCCTCGACCTTGTGCAGAGCCCGGGTGGGGCAGCCGCGCACGCAAGGGGCGTTCTCGCAGTGATTGCAAAGCGTGGGCCGGTAGTAATATCGAACATTGGGAAATGTGCCCAGGGTCTCGGTCATCTTGTTGGACCAGCGTACCCCTTCCGGCAGGTTGTTTTCATACTTGCATCCGGTAATGCAGGCTCCGCAACCCCCGCAGCGCTGCAGATCTATAACCATGGCATATCTTGGCATTTATCTATCCTCCTCTATACTTTTTCCACTTTAAGACGGATGTGGCCATAAAACGCTGTAGAGCCGCTCAGGCGGTCGTTGTCCGCGGGAATGATATCATTGTTGTTGGCTCCGTGAGGCTCCTGACCGAAAACTTTGGAGGCATAGCGTCCGTAGGCCCAGTGTCCCTGACCGAAGCACTTGGCAACAGTGCCGGGCATGCATCCTTCCCAGAGTGCCGCCGTAGTGACTATGTTGCCGATGGGCGTGGTCAGCCTGATCTTGTCCCCGTCCTTGACACCCAGACGTTCTGCATCCCTGGGATTTAGCTTGGCTACGTCCTCGTAGGGCCTGTCACCGGGGTCCACGTCTTTCATTTCGTTGTACCAGGCACAGTTGGCCGAGCGTCCCTCTCGATTGAGCCTGGACTTGTAGTCCACAAACTTGAAGGGATATTCTTCCGGGTCCCCCCATTCGTAGGGGTTTTCATGGTGGGGTATGAAGGCCATCTCCCCCCTGGCTTCGTAGTTGCAGACCTCCAGGACGCGGTCTACGCTGACGTTGTGCCTTTCTGCGTGTTTTTCCAGGGCTTCCTTTAATGTCTCACTATAGAATTCGAACTTGCCTGTCTTGGTGCCCATGTTGCTCCAGCGGTGGCGGTACTCGTACTCATCCGAATTCCAGCAGCCGACTTCCTTGAATTCATCCCAACTGTTAAACCTGTCTCCACCCTGGTGCTTGCTGGGATCCCAGTACCGCTGGGTCCTGATTTTCAGGGAATACAGGTCCAGTTCCTCGCCGGTTGTGGGTTCTCTGCCGGTCTCGGGGTCCTTGAATGTTTTGTAGAAGTTGAGCAGGTTGTCAAAGCCGCGTTCAGCCAGTTTTTCCGCCAGCATCCAGGGTATCTCTGTTTCCATGGCCTTGGCGTCCCAGATGGAATCCACCATGGGACTGCTGATGGCGGCTGAAGTATGTCTATGGCTTGAATGGCTGAGGGTGGCCCACTGTTCGTACATACAGTTTTTCACCGGCAGAACCACGTCGGCATACCAGGACATCTCCGAAGCATGGGTGGTCATATGGGCGAAGAATTCAAACTTTTTCATGGCCTCGGCCCAGCGCTGCGTGCCCGGACAGGAGAAATTGAAGTTGGCGAAATAACCCATGCCCACTTTGGGCAGGTAGGGATCTTCGTCCAGCATGGCGTCGGCTACGTTGTTGGTGTTCACTCCGCCTCCTGACACCCCCCGGGCAAGGTTGGGCCATTCCAGGCGGCCGCGCTGATCGATCTTTTCCTTTTGATTACCTTCTTCAGCAATGGAGTCTATAAAGTCGTCATGGGACGGCAGGCCGTGATAGTTATTGGAATTGTAGGCCAGGACCCCGCCCTCATTGTCGATGCCTCCGGTGAGACCGTTGAGGGCGTAGGTTGCCATGGAAGCGTAGGATCCTCGGGGCTGCATTCCAGGTCCTCCGCCCACCCAGACCATGCATCTGGGAGCGGCGTCGGCAAATCCCAGGGCAACCCTTCTGATCTGGTCAGCGGGAACTTCGCAGAGCTTTTCCGCCCATTCAGGGGTGGTATCCTTGACGTGCAGGTTCCACCATCTGACCAGGCCATGGGTATGATTTTCCTCGAATGTATCCTCGTCAACAGTCTCACCCTGTACAAACCTGTTTTCTCCGTCTTTGAAGTCGCCCACAAAAGGCTTGTACCACATGCCCTCGGTGAGGATCACATGGGCCATGGCACAGGCCAGGGCTCCGTCATATCCCGGTTTGACCGGGAGCCATTCATCGCACTTGGAACCGGTGCCGGACAGCCTGGGCTCAATGGAGCAGATGCGGGCGTTATCCAGGACCTCACCCCAGTCCCTGAGGGCCGTTGAAACCTGGCGATTAGCCACCAGGGGGTCTGCGCCCCAGCTCAACACGTATCTGGTCCTGGGCATGTCGTACTGCATGTAGGCCCATTGTCCATCCAGGAAATAGCGCATTTTCTCGGCCTCGGCGCAGATGGAACTGTGAGATATGTTGTTGGGAGAGCCGATTATTCTGGGTACGCTGCTGTAAAACATGCTGTTTACCGCAGTATATCTGCCCCGGAATAGAACAAACTTATGGGTCTCGCGGTTGTCTCGAAGTTCCATAATTTTATCCGCCAGCATGTCCAGGGCCTCGTCCCAGGATACAGGTACAAAACCAGGGTCTTCATTTTTTCCCTTATTGGGGTTGGTCCGCTTCATAGGGGTCTTGACCCGGTCCGGATCATAGAGCTGCTGCAGGGCCAGGTGCGCGCGCGGGCAGCAGTATGTGCTGTTGGTTTGGGAATGCTCGTGCCCCCGCATCTTGATTGCCCGTCCGTTTACCACAAAGACCTGCAGGGAGCACCAGGTGGTGCATCCAGTACAGAAGCTGCTTTTCCATTCACCCTGCATTACTCCGGGCGCAGCATGGGCCGTATCCGTGCTGAGCGCCCTGAGGGTGGGTCCTCCCATGGCCAGGCCGGCGCCTGTAACTGCTGCCCCTTTGACAAAGGTTCTGCGGGAGATCCTGGTGGACCCGCCGTGATCTTCACTGCCGCCGATGTTCATTTGTTTCATGGCTCCTCCTCAAGGTAATTAATAATATTATAAAACAGCCCAAAAAGCTTTGCCTGTAAATCCATAAGGAAATAAAACTGTACATTTTAACAGGGCAAGCATCGTGCCACCATGGGCGATGGCTTCCGGCAAAGGGCATGGTTCAGCGGTCAGCTCATATGACTGGATTAAACTTAATGAAGTGAAGCAGTGGAAAACATACAAGAGCAGGGTGATTTTTGTGTTCTATTCAGACATAAAACTGATGATAAGAGTAGAAGTGAATAAAATCAGGCTGTTGATTGTGTCCAAAATTTGGACACGCAGGACAGATGAAAGGGCAGGGTGGATACCTTTTGGACAGGATTAAGAAGATGTAGCCCAGACTGCAAAATTTTTCTCTGGGAGGCTCCATCTCGTGTCCCAAAGTTAGCACTATCAACAAGCCAATTTTGGGACAATCACGCCTGAGGCGTGACGGAAGAGCCAGTCCCATGCCACATGCAAAGCGCTGACAGATACGATGGGAGAGACAAGCTGAACTCAGGGCTACTCGTGAAAATCTTATTAAGTCACTGACATAATGTTTGAGATAGTACAGCGAGATATAAAAAAAATCGAATTAGGTCTCTTGAATCGCTCGATGCAGTAAATGATCTATTTGAACTATCATTCAAGTGCTCGTCTTTAGATGAATTTACCAGCTATTTGAAGGAGTTATCCAAATAATAATCAGTTTATTTGTGTGGCCACCCTGAGCCCATACACCCAGGGTGGCCCGCATCCTTTCCTTAAGCTACTTTTCCCAAAGGCACTGTGTTCACCGCCTCCGCCAGGGTTTTATCTGCAAGGTGCGCGTATCTCATTGTTGTCTTTACCTGGGTATGCCCCAGTAGCTTCCCTGCCTCATACAGATTTCTATCTGCATTAACCAGGAAACTGGCGAAGCTGTGTCGTAAAGTATGTTGCTTCACATCTTCCAGCCCGGCTTTCTCCCTGGCTTTAAACCAGGCTTTGTAAATGGATGTAAAGGGTTTGCCGGTTTCTGGATTAGTGAAAACATATGGTCCACTCCGCTTCGGGTCCTTAAGTTATGTCTATTGCCTTATCAGAAAGATGAACAACCCTGGTTACCAGTCTTGGTAACCGGAAACCTGCTGGTTTTTTTTAAGGTCGACATCTTCCCATTTAGCATACAGGGGAAGAAAATGGACAGGTACTTTGAGTAGCTTATTTAACCTTTATATAAGACATACTTTATTTGTAGAGTATTTGTCCAGACATTTCCAGAGAAAAACATGAGAAAAATGATAACGTGTGATAAACAGAGTAGATCAGGGTCGAACAAGAGAGAGGTCCCGGTGTTTGACCTCGGTTATATGCCAGCAGCGTCTTTATGTCATAGTGCGTAATTAAAAAATATGCTTTCCCATTTCAGCAGTTAACCAGGTTTTCTCAAAGACAGAGGAGCCCGGGAAAAACATGTTTGAGGACAGAAAGGAATTAATAAAAAAAGCATCCCAGAGCCAGAATCGGCAAAAAACGTTACCAGAAGCCGTCAAAATATCCGGAAAGCGGGTTAACAGAAGATAAGAAGCGGCCCTGCCTTAAGAGCCGCTTCTTATCCTGTCTTCATTGTTACTATTTATGACATTCCAGACACTTTTCCCGGGTTTCCTGGTAAAATGCATGATCGTGGTTGCCGTACATATCACCGCCGGAATGGTAGAGGTGAAAGCGCAGTTCCCAGTCGGCCAGGTCGTCTTCCGTATCCTGGTGGCAGGAATAGCAGGTTGAGGCCATGGGTGCGTTCACCCCTGCGCCTTCCAGGTACCTGTCTTTCATTTTGTCACCGATTACACCCATACGGTCTGGATATCCCTGGGTAAAATCGTGGGTATCATCCGTGTGACAGGCCTGGCAGTCCAGTATAGTGTTGGGGTAGGTGACGTAGGAATAGCCGCCCTCGTAATGACCATCCACTGTGTGGTCCCGGCGGCGGTCAAACTTGGCCCGTTTCTCTCCCGTACCATGGATGGCATGTATAATGTACATAAAGTCCACGGTTCCCTGATTGGCACTGGCGTCACGGCTCAAGGAACCTGAATTATGACATGAGATGCAGGAGGAAATGTCCTGGTCTCCGTATGTGCCGTGGCGGCCTATGGTATTATGACAGCCCAGGCAGCTTTCTGTGTCCACCTTTGCCCCGGGATCTCTGTCTAAGGTGTTGCTTCCGGAACCAAGACTTATGTATGCCATGCGGCTGTTCAGGTCCATCTCGGCAGGTCCCATTTCCAGAACCACGAATCCGTCTCTGCCGCTTCGGGCCTGTTCAGGCAGTGGCTGTTCAAAAGTGGTTACAGCAGTGGTTTCATCGCCGCCAGGTTCGGTGTTGTCTACGTGGGCCACCTGTTGAGCGGGGTCGCCCATGGCTCCGGTATCCTCGCGGGGAGGAATGCCGTCGTTGATCCATGAATTTTTGTAGCCCCAGCCAATGCCTATACGTACAGCATCATCATCAAAGTCGGCAGGATCTCCCTGGAACAGATATGTTCCGTCCCGGCCGGAAAACAGGTCCTGGTATTCGCCGTCTTTGTGTATCCGCCAGGTGACTCTGGGGCTTTCCCCGGCGACTGCATTCTCTACCTCGACTACTTCCATTTCGTAGCTGCGGGCTGTTGCCAGTTCTTCCAGCCTTTCGCTCAGGCCGTGATAGTAATCTGCTGTATGTTCGATGGGCTTGTCCTCTCCGTGACAGCTGGAGCAGTTGTATCCGCAGTCATAGGTGCTCTGGATGTAATCGTAATCCGGATCATCCGGTTCAGCCTCCCAGAAGACCACTCCGCCTTCACCGTGACAGGTGGCGCAGCCGTCCGGATCGGGATTTTCGCGCTGCCAGGCGTAATCACCTCCCCCGGTCTGGGCATGGCATGAGGTACAGTTGGCCACTCCCGGACTGTTGGGATAGGGGGTGTCGTCGCTTGGCCGGGAGGTTCTGCCGAAGGTCCAGTCAGGAAACCTGACCTGCTGATAGGCATAGGCGTCGGCAACATAGCCTTCCATGCCGGCGTGTATTTTGTGGGTCATAACGTTCATGTCCATGCTGGGCCAGCCGTCCACTTCGGCGTAAGCGTTGCGGGAATCCCAGGTGTAATCGTTGTGACAGTTGGCGCAGACCGTGGGGTCCTGACGCTGTTCGCCGTGAACCTCATTGGTGGGAAAGCGCAGGTCATCGCTGTGACAGGTGAAACAGGTGCCTTCGGCCATGGCCTCACCGGCGGTGTGCCTGCGTTGGTCCCGGGAAAGGAGTTCCGCGCTGTTCTGGCCGTCATATTTGAAGTCGGCCACTGCGTTGAAGCGTACATAGTAGTCCTGGCCTCTGTTTCTTTCAGTCACGCCCACGCGGTAGACACCCTCTTCCCAGTCGCCGTATTGATTGATCTCTTCTATGAATTCACGCACATATTCGTGGTATTCAGTGTCATCAGGATCACCGTAGGTGGTTGGGTCATCATCTCCACTGCGTCTCCACAGCACTCCATCGCTGAAGTCGATGGGCTGGAGTTCGCCGCTGACGTTGCCGAAGTCCCCGGGACCGGCCTTTAGCTTAGTGGTAAAGCGCATGCCGCCGTACACCTCTTCGCCGCCGGTCAGGGCGTCATCGTCCTGCATGCGCAGATTCCCGCCCCGGATGACCTTGACCCCGTCGCCGTACATAGGATCATCCTGGGGGCCGCGTTCCCTGGTGCGCTGCAGCATGTTCATCCAGGTGTTTTCCTCTTCTATCCATTTGGCTATGGTCAGCTCAATGTGCACATGGTCCTTTTCATAGTCCGGAACTACAAAGGTCACTTCCACTTCGCCGCCGTTTTTGATATCCACTTCTGTAATTTCAGCAGTTACAGCCGGGGCTGTGTCTATGTGGTGGGCCTCATCCTTGTCTATTCGCGGTCCCTCTGGCAGTAGGGGAACTATCCAGTATCCATCATCGTCATATCTGGCCTGGGCGCTGGCCTCGCCGCTGTCACAGCCGGACAGGGCAAGGCTGAGCAGCAGAAGTCCCAGGATCATCGCCTGCATGCCGGATTTTTTGTTAACCATGGGTTGTCCTCCTTGGCGTTCTGAAATCTTTTGATGACCCCGTTGAACCGGGGTTGAAAACCTGCATAGTTGAAAAAGGGGTGACTTCTGCCTTAACCGCTCTGACTTTTTTCTGAAGACCCCTTGACTTTCGGGGCCAGCTCCTCATCCCACCATTTGCGGTGCTCCAGCTTGACATAGCTCTCGGTCACCTTGCCGTGAATCATGGACGGAATAGCCCAGTAGACCACGGTAAAGTAAACGTGGCCCAGAGTCATGATAGTGATGACGAATACGGAGATAATATGCACGGTGCCCATGAGGTTCAACATGGCGGGGCCCATGTGACCGACTCCAAACCACTTGATCAGGCCGGATACGCCCAGGGTAACAAAGAGAATGCCCATAAATATGTGATGCATTTTGTGTCCGGCGTTGAGTTTGCCCTGCGGCGGTATTCCCTGGGTTTTGCCCAGTATATAGTAGGGCATGCGCAGGTGAAATCCGATGTCGCTTTTTTCGAAATTCAGGGAATCGCGCACGAACTCTCTGAATCCTTTTGGATCGATTACCAGGTAAATCAAAGGCACCGCCAGAAATACCACGGCAAAAATCCTGTGCAGGGTGCCGGGGATTCCGCCTTCAGCCAGGAAGGTCAGTCCCGGGGTGACATAAGTAAGCCCTGTGCCCAGAAGAACAAAAAAGGCGGCGGCATGAATCCAGTGTACCAGCCTTCGTCTGGCATTAAACCGTTCCAAGACTATTTCGTTATTGTTCTGCTGCATTGTCCGTCTCCTTTAAAGTTTGCCTTCCTGTCTGAGGCGCTCTACTTCTTTTTTATGGTTGCGCCGGGCAAAAAAGTACACCACGCCCAGAATGGCCATGGCCACTCCGGACAGGGACAAGATCCCTGGCCTGAGGACATCTTTCCAGAGCATCAACTTGTCATCCACAACTGCTGCTGCGGTGGGGCCCGGCAGATCATAGACATAAGGGTCATCCGCCAGGATCCAGATGAGATTCAGATCTTCCTCGCCGTATAGCTGAGCCTTGGTTAAAGGGTAGTTGTTTTTGATTTCATCAAGCCTTTTTTTGGCCATATCCATGAGTTCATTGCGGAAACCGAAGAAAAGGGCGTTTTCCGGGCAGGCCTGAGCGCAGGCCCCGCAGGCGGTGCAGCGGTTTATCCAGACGTTGCGCAGGCTGAAGTATGTGAACCTGGAAAGCTCGGGATGCTGGAAAGGGCAGGCGTCCACACAGTAGCCGCAGGCCATGCATTTTTCAGAATCAAAGCTGACCAGCCCGAATTCGTCCTTGTAGGTGGCACCTGTGGGGCAGGCCCGGGCGCAGGACGGACGGATACACTGCATGCAGGAATGGCGTCTGGTGATGTGAATGGGAGTGCCGGGAGCCGCCTTCTGGCTCATTCTGATGACGTTGTGCTCCTCAGGCAGCCCGTTTACCCGCTCACATGTTCTTTCACAAATCCCGCAATTGATGCATTTGATGCTGTCGTAAAGAAACGCGGCCTGAGTGCTGGAGGCTTGGCTTGTGCCGGCAGCGCCTTTGGCCAGGAGAAGGCCTCCCGTGGCTGCAACACCTTGTTTCAGGAAAATGCGCCGATTGATCAAGTTGTTCATAGCTCCCTCCCTTTGGTCATACTTTCCTCCCTAGTTCATTTTTATGCTGCAGATCAAAAGATCTCAATCAGATTGAACGTGGCCGGACATCATGAACTGCCGCATAATATTAACTATTTAGTTTGGCTGTAATTACCTACTTATTTGGTATGTTTTATTTCATACTATCTTAATTTCGAACAAAGTCAAGGGAGTAAAGCTGTGCATTTCAGCAGGAAAAGCATAGCGTCACCGGGTACGATAACCTCCGGCAATGGGCATGGCTCAGCGGTCAGCTCACGTGACAGGATTGGATTTAATGAAGTGAAGCAGTGGAAAACATACAAGAGCAGGGTAATTTTTGTGTTCTATTCAGACATAAAACTGATGATAAGAGTAGAAGTGAATAAAATCAGGCTGTTGATTGTGTCCAAAATTTGGACACACGGGACAGATAATGAGGCAGGGTGTTGAGTTTTTATCTGGGCACCACAGGTATAGGCGTTTGTCCTCTGCCCTCTGCCCTTTATCCTCTGCTCCATACCCCATGCTCCATGCCCTATGCTCCATGCTTCTTATCCGTCGCGTGGCCTCCACTCCATCCATGACCGGCATATGTATATCCATGATAATGCAGTCGAAGTTCTGGTCGGCAAGAATATCCAGAGCCTGCTGTCCGTCTTCGGCCAGGCTCACAACATGTCCGGACTTCTCCAGCAGGAGCTTCATGGGCAGCTGATTGGAAGGGTCATCCTCGGCCGGGAGAATGCGAAGCCGGCCTTTGCCTGTGTCTGCTTTAAAGGTAGACTGTAACTGATCACTCTCGGAATGTTCAGGCAGCCCAAGGGGCAGGGAAAGCAGGGGACAGGTACCCCCGCACTTATTTTTTAAAAGGTTATCCGCAGGCCCGCCCCTTGAGGCTGAAAAAGAATTTCAGTCCTTTTTTGATCTTTTCGGAAAATATTTTCGGGGCCAGGTATGATCCAGCCACCCGTTTGTTGATCTCGCCCAGGGTAGGATACGGGTGCACAGCCGAGGCCAGGGTGGAAAGCTTTACTTTACCGCTTAAGACCGCCACCCATTCATTTATCAGTTCCCCGGCGTCAGGACCCAGGATCTGAACTCCCATCACTTTTTCCTTTTTATCCAGAACCATTTTGATCTTTCCGGCAGTGTTGCCCATGGCCAGGCTTCGGTCATTTCCGGAAAATTCCTCGATCCAGACATTATAATCAATCCCGGCCAGGGCTGCCCTTTTCTCGTTCATGCCCACTCCGGCCAGCTCAGGATCTGTATAGGTGCACCAGGGCAAAAAGGTGTAGTCCACTTTTCTCGGCAGTCGGAATACGGCGTTGGCCAGGACGATGCCGCCTTCATATCCGGCCGCGTGGGTGAACTGATAGTCACCGGTTATGTCTCCTGCGGCGAATATATGTTTTTGAGAAGTCCTGAGCCTTTCATCCACGTAGATTCCCCTGGAACCGAATTCAACTCCGGCATTTTCCAGATCAAGTCCTGCTGTATTGGGAGTTCTGCCCAGGGCCACCAGTATGGTTTCAGCAGACAATTTCTTTTCATTTCCGCTAAAGTCCTTGATTATGACCTGTTTTTGCTGGCCATGGTCCTTCACCTCAAGAACACTGCTGCCAAGATGGATATCAACCCCTTCCGTTCTAAGAATGTCCAGGAGTTCATCAGCCAGATCCCTGTCTTCCTTGCTGAGGATCTGGTCGCTTCTTTGAAGCATGGATACTTTTGTGCCCAGCCTGTTCATGGCTTGGGCCATTTCAACGGCAATCGGGCCTCCTCCCAGGATGATCATGGACTGTGGGAGATGGTCTAGATAGAATATTTCTTTATTGGTGATACACGATGTCTTGTCCAGGCCTGGTATATCGGGAATGCCCGGAGAAGATCCCGTGGCGATGAGCCATTTTTCCGCGGTTACCCTTTGATTATCCAGGAGGACACTGTGCTCGTCCACAAAACTGACCGTTCCAAACTCGACCTTAGCTCCCAGCTGGCAGAACCGCTCTTCTGAATCATGCTTCTGGACAGTGGAAATAACATCCAGAATCCTCTGCCTGACCAGTGAATAATCCACCGGGCCGGGGTCCACCATGGGCAGGCCATACTGCTGCGAATTCTTTATGGTGTGCATGGCTTTTGCCGTATGAATCAGTGTCTTGCTGGGAACGCAGCCGTAATGCAGACAGTCTCCACCCAGTTTTTCTTCTTTTTCAGCAAGAAGGGTCCTGGCACCCAGCCTGGCCGCACCTGAGGCCGCTGTAAGACCCGCTGCGCCGCCGCCGATAATTCCCAGGTCATAATCGAATTTATGGGCCATGATTGTTACTCAATGTTTAAGGGTGCAGTTTATCTGATCAACTTGAATTACCGGGTCTTATGACTTGCGGTCACAGATACTCTTTGATACATGATAACGATAGATATGATGATGTCAAAAAGGAGAAGGAGCATGGCCGGTCAAAGAACAATTATCACCTTGCCGGATGAAGACAGGGCCTGGCTTGAAAGCTATAGCAGGACATACGGAATATCCATGGCCGAAGGAGTTCGCAGGGCACTCAGAATGCTCAGGGAAGATCGGGAGAAAGACGTCTACCGGGCTTTGGTTGAGCAAACCCGGGGAACCTGGAAACAGGGAGACGGCTTGGAGTATCAGCAAAGAATGAGAGCGGAATGGGAAAACAATGCCTGAAATGCTCATTGATTCGGTTATTCTCATTGATCATTTCAATGGCCTGGAGCAGGCCACAGAGTTTATTCTGAAGCTGAATCCAGACAACTCGGTGATTTCCGTGATTACCAGGGCAGAAATTCTGGTTGGATTTGCTGAAGACGAACTTGATGTTCCCAAAGCCCTGTTGGATCAGTTCAAGACCCTGGAAATCGATAAAAGAACCGCTGACAGAGCAGCTGCACTGCGGCGGGAATACGGCTGGAAATTGCCGGATGCGCTTCAGGCCGCCCTGTCCATTGAAAACAATCTCACACTCATTACCCGCAACACCAAAGATTTTGATCCAGGCCGTCATTCTTTTGTAAAAATTCCCTACCGGATCTGAACTCCATCTTTACACCTCGCGCTTGACGCAATATGTAAAGATGATGTTTACATTTGGCGTTTGACGCGATGTGTAAACTATTCCCAATATCAGCAACAAATGCTTAGGCTGCCCATGCTGGACACGAAGAGCTTCTCCCTGCCGGAATTCATCAATCATGTTCAAAGAAAAGACAAGGGTGAAACAAAGGTATCATTTTTACACTTCGCGCTTGACCCGATATGTAAAGATGATCTTGATGATCTTTGTCTCCTCTTTAAGGTAAATTTTATGTAATTATTCAGGGTGCCGGTAATCATCACCGAGAGAAAACCAGGCCTACTCTCCAGCCGTACGCGGCAGAGCCGCCCGCCTGTCACGCCTATGGCGTGATTGAATAGCTCAATGAGCCAGCCCGCAGGGCATTCAACTGAAACCCTTAGGGGAATTGAAGGAAGAAATTCTAAAAGATCCTGATGTCAAAAGGGAATATGACCGCCTGCAGGATGAGTTTGGCTTTGCTTCCATGCTTATTGAGGCCAGGACAAAGGCCGGGCTCACTCAGACCGAATTTGCCAGGCGCATGGGCATGAAGCAGGCAGGAATAGCCCACCTGGAGTCCGGCAGGCATAATCCGAGCATGAAAACGCTGCAGAAATACGCAGCGGCAACAGGGCATGAATTGTCCGTCCGTATGCTGCCAAGGATGTAGTGAAGGTAACTCAAGAGAAACTTGCAGCAAGAGAGGAATCTTTTTATGGCAACATTACTTGATGATCTGACCTCTGAAAAGCCAGAGGTGCAGCCTGAGCAATAGCCGGCATGGGCCGGATATTAGGATGCCATTTTTTATCAACACCCCCGCCGAAGCTGCACCCGCCGAGTGTGCTATCATAATTGTGACAAGCCGACTTGATTATCCTACTGCAATAACAGGAGTAAGTTTTTCAAGTTTGTCACTGGACATATTCCAACACCTATATGACGTTATAACCCCGGCCTGTGGATGGGCCACAAGCCGGGGCCTCACCACACAAACCTGATATGGAGGTTAGCATGGCAGAATTGAATGAAGTCACAAAAGGCGACAAAGGCAACCCAATATTAGAGAATTCTCAGGGTCTTGATTGCAATAAACTAACGCAAACAGCAGACAATTATTGAAGGGCTTGCAACGATTTTGGTTCTGGGCAAGCAACAGGAAATGGCTGCCGCTGCCTACATCAAAGGGGGAGAACCCCTGGAACCTGAAGACGAGGAATTAAACAGCAAGGTCCAGCAGGGAGGGAGGTCGTTTTTTTCTCACCTTGACATATAGAAAAATTTTCCATATATTGAACTTGTGACAACCAAGCATCGTTTCTATAACAAGTATCGTCTGGAAATCAGAGAGCGAGACCATAATCCGCCTCATGCACATCTTGTGGGAGGTGATTACGATGTCTTGATTGTCATTGAAACTTTGCAGACTGAAGGAGTTTGGCCTAAAGGACTTAAAAATGAGGTGTTGTCTTGGATTGAAAAGAATAAGGCATCACTCTTGGAGGAATGGAACCGATGGCACAAATGAAACGCCCACGACTGAAAAAAGTTGAGGTTTTGCCAAATTTCAAACTGCGCTTAACTTTCATCGATGGTTCGATTCATACGGTCAGTTTTGAACCAATTTTCAACGAATCTCCAGGTCTTTCCAGGCTGAAAAAGAGGGAGAATTTTGCTGAGGCAACCATTATTGAAGGAGAAGGATGGGCAGTGGTTTGGCCGGAACTTGATATCCAGATTGGGGCCGACACGCTTTTATTGGATGCCCAGGCCCAAAACGCACCTGATGAAAACACCCGGATTTTTGCACAATGGCGCGCCAGAAACAGCCTTTCTTTGAAAGAGGCTGCTGCGGCATTGGGGCTGACACCACGTACCATCAGCGCTTATAGCACAAGCAGTCGACCAGTACCTAAATACATCGCCTTGGCTTGCAAGGGGTGGGAGGCTGAACGCTCCTGTCATCATTCCTGAAATTGAAGACCTGATAATGAATTAGAAGGCTGCTGCTTCTTCCCAGGGGTTTTGCCATAGGCATATGGTAACCATGCAGGGGGCAGGTATCGGACAGGAGTAGGACAAACTGTCATAAAACAAAAAGGGGTTCAGGATAAGTACCTGAACCCCTTGTATTTTTGTGGTAGCGAGGGAGGGACTTGAACCCCCGACACTGCGGATATGAGCCGCATGCTCTGACCTCCTGAGCTACCTCGCCTCGAAAACAGATACAATAACTCTTTTGATGAAAAAATCAAGAGTTTTGTTTGGGGATTTTGCGGGTGGTCGTCGTAAATAAGGGATTATGCGTGTCGTAGTAAATTTTTCGCTGCAGTGCCAGCCATGCAATTAAAAACCATTGCAGATAAAGCCCGCGGATCCGGCCTCAATGGTGTATCCAGAGGCTGGCCTGCCGGAAATTCTTGAAGACTTTTTCGCTCACTGAACCCATAAAAAACCGGCCCAGTCTGCCGGGGCTTTTATGCCGCTCGGTACGGCCCATGGCGATTACTGCAAAACTGTTCTCCCGGGCATAGTCAAGAATTGTGCGGGCAGTATCTGTTCTGTCCAGGCTTTTGGCGGTTATCCTCTTCTGGTCAATGTTGTTGTCCAGGAGTCGGTCTACAGTGCTGTTTATGATTTTTTCCCGGTCTGCCTGGCTCCCGGAACCGGCAACGTGCAGCACCGTGATGTCATGCTCCGGCTCCCCGGCCAGGATGAAGCCCGCGTGATCTGCTGCACCCAGGCTTGCTTCAGACCCATCGGTGCAGATAAGGATATCTTTCTTTGCTCTGACCGGTTCCCGGCAGATCCACAGGGGCATTTCGCATTCCTGGTGCAGAAGTTTGCTGCTGATGCTGTCCTGGACCAGGCTTTCCAGCATGCCGATTCCCCTGTGACCAAGGACCAGGGAGTCGTAAAGACCTTTGCGGCCATAAGAGACCAGATCATGCACCGTGGAGAAGGTCTGCATCTTGAGATCGGTTTTCAGACTGTCTCCGGTAAAGCCGTAACCTTCGAGTTTTTCCCGGGCAGACTGCAGGGCCAGCTTGCCTTTTTCCAGGCTGGCGTGCTGCATCTGAGTGGTCTGATGCGGGGTGGGATCCCCGGGTTCGGCCATGGTCTTCTGGGGATTGTAGGCGATATTAAGCATGTCCACGCGAATCTCGCCCTTGTTGTGGAAAAAGTAGCCAAGGAATCGGGCCCCGTACTGGAGGGAAGCATCATCGCTTACAGCAAGGAGAAAGTGTTTATTCAGTTTTTGCATTTTGTTTTTTCCGGGTTGCACTACGGTCCTGTTCAGGCCGGCGTAGGCATATCAGGCACGGGATTGTGCTTGAGCTGCAAAAAAAATGCAGAGGGGCCGGGGATAGTAAAGGCTGTTTCCGGTCCCCTCTGATCCAATGTTTTGTTCAGTTGGTCATACCATTTTGTCCACCATAGTACCCTGTCCTTCTGCATTAGCAGCCCCGGCCTCGGCCTGGGCAGGCTGTGCGGGCTGGGGTGCGGCCTGAGGCGCAGTCTGGGCATCTGCAGCGGCCTCGGTTTCGTTGAGGGTTTTCTGAATAAGTTCCTGTCCCAGCTCATGATTCTGCAGGGAGTTGTTTAGTGCCGTAAGGCCTCCTCCTACGCTGAATCCTTGAATATCCATAATTAGCCTCCTTTTAATTTTTTTCAGGGGACCGAAAAACGCCTTTCGCCCCCTTTATCGGCTGATTAAAAGAAGACTTTAGGGTCAGAGGCTGATTTTTTTATAAATTCACCTGACCCTCGAGTTCTGACCCGTCCTGGATGGTGACCGGTTTTGCAGAAGTATTGCGGATAAAGGTATTGCCTTTTATTTTTACGTCCCGGCCGAAGTACACGTTGCCTTCCACCCTGAGTTCCTGGCATTCCAGCAGGGAAGGAATCCCGGCGGCGAACCGGTCTTCAAACTGGTCGATGTTCTTGAAGAATCCTGAATCCAGGTGAATATCCGGCATGGGATCCTTGCGCCGGGGGTTGGGCACGATGGTCATCATGTCGGTCATTTCGTACAGGTCGGATTTTACAGCCAGCAGGTCGCTGGTGGTCTTGACCGGTGCAAAGCGGTCCCTGGGGACGTTCAGGGCACCTGCATGGTCGAACGCGGAAATGGCCGAACCCATGGCTGTTTCCAACTGGTAGACCTTGGGGGAGTCCGGGTTTCTTGGGTCAAGGTTTTTGGTATTGATTATGAGGTCAAGGGGGACCATCCTGTGCCTGACGAATACTTTTTCCAGCTCTTCCAAATTCAGCCAGATGGAGTTGGTGTTGAAAAATGAATATTTCTGGATATCCATGAAGTCTTCCAGTTCATTTTCCGGGCACTGGGCTATCTCTCTGACGGCCAGGCGGTCGTTTTTCAGCAGCCTGCACAGATGACCGCCCTTGCGGTCGGTAATGGTCCGGGGAGTGACTTCCATAAGAAAAGTAAACTCCTTGGCCTTGAGGTAGCCCAGGATATTTTCGTCCACCGTGGCCCCGAGATTGTCCGAATTGGAAATAAAGGCGTACTTGTACCCTTTTTCCAGCAGGTTTTTGAGTACTCCGGAAGTGACCAGGGCGGTATAGATATCTCCGTGTCCAGGCGGGTTCCACTCCAGTTCTGGATTTTCAGGCCACTTGGCAGGGCTCAGGTCGTCGGCCAGTATTTTGGGGTACTTATGCTGCAGAAAAGCCTGGGGCAGGTGATAGGGGTTGTCTATCTCCTGGACATGCATCATGGTATCCATATGGGTTCTGAAGCTGTTCATGAACAGAAGGGGCACCCTGGTCTGATACTTTTCCCGCAGAACCTTGATCTGTTCTGCTATTAGATTCAGAAATGACTTTTCTTCGCGGACCTTAATAAGGGACTTGGCTTTTTCCAGACCCATGCTGGTGCCCAGGCCGCCGTTGAGCTTGATGACAGCCAGTTCGGAAATGGCCTCAGGGACTTTTTCCCTGTACTTGGATATGCTGTCCAGGCTTTCCAGTTCATTCTGTTCTACCGGAATGATTTCCTGCTGTGTGAGTTTGCCCTGGCTGCCGTAAAGAAGCTGGGAAAAATAGCACTTGAAAAGATTGACCACTATGGGCGGCAGGGACTGTTCCTCCATCTTCAGGGCATAGGCCTTGAACATCTGCATCAGGTCCGGATCGGTGTTTGAAATGCACTCCAGATTCTTACTATCCATATCTCCTCCGTTATTGATTAATCTCAGCAGTTATCATTTTTTTCCGGGTTTTCCATGGAAGAAGGCTGGCCAGTGCTGGCCAGGACTGAACCCCAATAGTTGGAGTTTATGTTCAGGGTCTTGCGCTTCTGGGTTACCAGGGAAAGGGGCAGATATATGTAGCGGTCCTGGATCATGCTGACCACCATGCTTGTTTTGCCGGCCATGCCTGCATGCACGGCGTGCTGGCCGAGAAATCCACAGTACACCCGGTCATTGGAGTTGGCCGGTACAGAACGGATAATGTAGCTGGGGTCAATGAATTTTAATGTTATTTCCTGTGCTTTTTTATGGAAGTGGTCCAGGATTTCCTTGCGCAACAGGGAACAGATATCGCCCAGAATAATGTTTCCCGAGGGGTCGGCACCCTTGCGGTCAAAAAGTTCCTGTCCGGCACCCTCGGCAACCACAATGACGGCGTGTCCCCTTTTGTCCAGCCTTTTTTCCAGGTGTCTCAAAAAGCCGTTGGAGCCGTGCAGGTCGAACCTGGATTCGGGTATGAGGACAAAATTGACTTCTTTCAGGGCTATGGTGGCCTGGGCGGCGATAAAGCCTGATTCGCGGCCCATGAGTTTGACCATGCCGATGCCGTTGGGTGCGCCCAGAGCCTCGGCATGGGCGCATCCGATGGCTTCGGTGGCCTTTTCCACTGCTGTATCGAAGCCGAAGGTTTTGGAAACGAAGTGAACATCATTATCTATGGTCTTGGGCACACCGATGATAGACATCTTGTTGCCCCTCCGGGCTACCTCCTGCTGGATGGCCTGGGCCGCCTTCATGGTGCCGTCGCCTCCGATCATGAACAGGATGCTTATGTTCATACGTTCCATGGCGTCCACAATATCCTCCGGCGGTTGAGGCCCCCGGGAAGAGGACAGGATGGTGCCGCCGAATTCGTGGATATGGCTTACTGAATCCGGTGTGAGCTCTTCTACGGGATGTCCGTAACTGGGGATGAAGCCCTGAAGCCCGAAGCGTATGCCCAGAACCGATGGGACCTTGTAGTTGTGATGGGCCTCCATGACAATGGCCCTTATGACGTCGTTGATCCCGGGGCAGAGGCCGCCGCAGGTAACAATGGCGCACTTGGTCTTGGAGGGGTCGAAAAAAAGGTTCGACCTGGGTCCGGCCACCTCGATTTCCAGAGGGATGGGGCCGTTGGGCTCCTCGCCGATCATCTCCGGGTCCAGGTTCATGGGTACTGTTTCGCGGTCTTCAATGTAACGCCACAGAGGCAGGGGCGAGGTGACTTTGGACGGGCCTATGGTTTCGATTCTGGTATCGTAGCTGGAGCTCATCAATATCGTTCCTGAGGTTTTATGTTTGAAATGTTTTTAACGCTTTGCAATTGCTTAGCTTAATCCCTGAAGAGTTTTCAGTATTCAGGTGATGACGTCATTTTTACGTAGGTAAGGATATTATAAGCACAAACTTTGTCAACTCTGAATGTTGGGGGTAAAGGGGAGCGGGCCTGGAAAAAGTGGTTGACACTTCCGGTTGAATGCTTAAACCACAAAACCATAGCGGTATCTGTTAAGCACTTTTAAGGAAAGCAGGGTAAAGGCACATCCGCACATATTTTTTTGAAAAAATGACAGGTATTAAAAATAAGTACGGGGAGAGCCACTTCCCAAATAGCGATAGCGATAGATATATGATCAGGAGATGAGTATGAGCAAGCACCACAATCCCTGGATGGAGATCCAGAGCATGCGCGAGGAAATCGACAGGATAATGGATGATGCCCGGGACTGGAGTATGGGACGGGCATCGGACAGGGACAGGTTTGCTTTGTGGCGTCCTGTGGCCGACCTGTACGAGACAGTGGATCAGTACATTATCGAGCTGGAGCTTCCAGGTGTGGATCAGGAAAAAATCAGCCTGGAGTCCAAGGGCGGCCATCTTCTGGTGCACGGGGAAAAGAGAATAGAAAAGGAGGCTACTGGAAGTGCTTACCAGCTGGTGGAGAGGTCTTACGGACCCTTCAGCAGAAAGTTTCAGCTCCCCAGAAATGTAGATTCCGCAGGCATAAAGGCTGTATTTAAAAACGGTGTGCTCACCGTCTCCATCCCCAAGAAAGACACGCCTTCAAAATCAGTGAGCATCAAGGTGGAATAGTTTTTTTATAAGAAAGGCATTTCATACCCCGAGGCCCCTTACTGATGTGACTGCAAAAAGTCTTTTTGCAGTCACAAGAACTCAGAGGTAAGTAAAAATAAAGAGTTGAGTCCCGCGAACCACGCGAACCACGCGAACCACGCGAAGCGCGTGGCAGGACGCGTGGTCGATTTCTCAATCCCAGAATTCCGCAATGTATCAATCCTACCTGAATTAATAAACTGTTTAAGTTTACACTTGTTAAATTTTTCTCAAATCTTTCTTGACGATTGAGGCCGGCTGGTTTAGAAAGTGCTCAATTATACCAATGCAGGCTTCTACCCGGCCGGCTGAGCTTTTTACCTGCCGTGAACCGGCAACAGGCCTGTTTTGCTCCGGGCAGGTACAGGTTTTTGGCTTCGCTGCCTCTCCGGTGTGTTTGATTTTTCCAACAATCACTACAATAAGGATCAAGGGTATTATAATGAGTCTGGATGCGAGCATTAAGCAGCACAAATCCCAAATTCTCAACCTCTGGCTCAAAAAATTCACCGATACATACCCGGATGAATCCGCCCGCTTCTTCAAGAACAGCCCCGGACAGTTCAACAATCCCGTGGGCTACACCTTCCGCGTGAATATGGAAAAGATTTTAGACGAATTTTTCCAGGACAACGACCAGGAAAAAATGCGCCAGTACCTGGACGGCATAACCCGCATCCGGGCAGTACAGGGTTTTTCCCCCACCGAGGCCCTCTGTTTTCTGCCCATGCTTCGGGAAACCATCTGGGAAGTCTGCGGCCGGGAGATCGAGAGCAACAACCAGTACGGAGACTGGGTTGATCTGCTCACAAGACTTGACCGGCTTACATATCTGGCATTCGACATCTACATGTCCTGCAGAGAACAGCTCTGGAAACAGCGCTCCGAGATGTTCCACAACAGGACCCACAAGCTTCTGGAAAGAGCCATAGCAAAAAACGCTGCGGAATAGTTTTGGTTTTTTGTATAATGTCTAATCTTTAAAAGAGGTTGCAGCACATGAAAGCGATTTACTCACTGATTCTGGTTGTAGCCCTGATCCTGATTGCCATGGTGGGCGCCGGAGCCCTTGGTATGGGTGCTCTTTTTGGAGTGATCATACCCTATCTTGCGGTGCTGGTTTTCATCGTGGGTTTTGTGGTCAGGGTGGTCCAATGGGGAAAGACTCCGGTGCCGTTTCGCATACCTACAACCTGTGGGCAGGCCAGGAAGTCATTGCCCATGTTCAAGGACAAGTGGAACAGACTGGACAATCCCGGCACCAAGCTGGGGGTCGTGGGCCGCATGTTCTTCGAGGTTTTTCTTTTCCGTTCACTTTTTCGAAATACCAGGGTGGAACTGCATCAGGGTCCGCACATTGCCTACTCTTCCAGCAAGTGGCTGTGGATCTTCGCCCTGATATTTCATTACACATTCCTGGTGATCTTTCTACGGCACATGCGCTTTTTCACAGAGCCTGTTCCTGAGTTGTTCGTGACCATGGATCACATGGACAGCATGTTCCAGATTTTAAGCCCCGCTCTATATCTTTCCAGCGCGCTCATCCTGGTGGCCCTGGGCTATCTGCTGCTTAGAAGACTGCTGGTACCTTCTGTGCGCTATATTTCCCAGCCGGCGGATTACTTTCCTCTCTTTCTCATCCTGGGGATCGTGATATCGGGTATGCTCATGCGCTATATAGGGCCCTTCAAAACAGATCTCATGGCCGTCAAAGAGTTGACCATGGGCCTGGTTCAGTTCAGTCCCACCGTGCCCGATGGTATTGGAGCCACATTCTTTGTACATCTTTTCCTGGTCTCTGTGCTGCTCGTCTATTTTCCTTTCAGCAAGCTCATGCATCTGGGCGGAGTTTTCCTGAGTCCCACCAGGAACCTTCCCAATGACAGCCGCGAAAAGCATCATGAAAATCCCTGGAATTATCCGGTGAAGTTCCATACTTATCAGGCTTATGAAGACGAAAACAGGGAAGTAATGGTCGAGGCCGGGCTGCCGGTGGAAAAGCCTCTGGAAGAAAAGACCGAGGAAGCTTCCGGGGATGAAACCTCAGATGATAATGCTGAAAAGAAGGAGTAAACAATAATGGCTACACCAAAACCGGATGTACTGTACAGAAATATCAGTCACCATCCGCCTGAGCTGGACTGGATGGATGTACCTCTGGAAATAAAGCCGGGCAGGTACTGTTACGCAGCTGATCCTTCCGCGCTGGAAGCGGTGGGCATGCCCAATGCCAGGAGCTGGAATCCTACTGACGAAGACTGGAAGCTGCCTGAGAACTGGAAGGAAACTTTTCTGGAGGGTATGAAGGACAGGCTGGAGAGGTTTCGGTCTTTCAAAGTGTTCATGGATATATGCGTGCGCTGCGGAGCCTGCGCCGACAAGTGCCATTTCTTCATCGGCTCCGGAGATCCCAAGAATATGCCTGTGCTTAGGGCTGAGCTCCTGCGTTCGGTATACCGCGGCGAGATGACCAAAGCCGGCCAGATCCTGGGACGCATGGCCGGAGGACGCGAACTCAATGAAAAGGTCTTAAAGGAAATCTGGTATTATTATTACCAGTGTACCGAGTGCAGGCGCTGTTCTGTTTACTGCCCATACGGCATTGACCAGGCCGAGATCACCATTATCGGCCGGGAGCTCTTGAATCTGCTGGGACTCCAGCTGGACTGGATCGGCAAGCCTGTGGCCAACTGCAACCGCCTGGGCAACCATCTGGGACTGCCGCCGCACACCTTCAAGGATAACATCGACTTTCTGTGCGATGATATCGAGGAGGCAACCGGGATCAAGCCTGAGCCCACTTTCAATAAGAAAGGCGCGGACATACTCTTCATCACTCCTTCCGGGGACGTGTTCGCAGAACCCGGTATTTTTACCTGCATGGGTTACCTGGTGCTTTTTCACTACCTGCAGGAAGAATACGGCCTGGACATCACCTGGAGCACCTATGCCTCGGAAGGCGGCAACTTCGGCTTTTTCACCTCCCATGAGATGATGAAAAAGCTAAACGCCAAGATGTATCACGAGGCGGAGCGCCTGGGCGTGAAATGGATCCTGGGCGGCGAGTGCGGACATATGTGGCGTGTACTGCATCAATATATGGACACCATGAACGGTCCTCCGGAATTTCTGGATGTGCCTGTTTCACCCATCACCGGGACCAGGTTCGATCACGCCGCTTCCACCAAGATGATCCACATCGTGGAATTCGTGGCGGACCTTATCAAGCACAAGAAGCTTCCCATAGATAAGACCCGCAACGATCATCTCAAGGTCACCTTCCACGATTCCTGCAACCCTTCGCGCGGCATGGGTTTTCTGGAAGAACCAAGATATGTCCTCAACAATATCTGTAACAACTTCTACGAGATGCCCGAGGGCACCATCAAGGAGCAGACCTTCTGTTGCGGTGCCGGATCAGGGCTCAACCCCGGGGAAAACGAAGAACTCAGGATGATGGGTGGCCTGCCCAGGGCCAACGCTGTCAAGTTTGTGCGCGACAGGAAGGGAGTCAATACCCTGGCCAATGTATGCGCCATTGACAGGGCTACGCTCAGCGCCTCCATGGATTACTGGGTGCCGGATGTAACAGTTTGCGGGGTGCATGAGCTGCTGGCCAACGCCTTGATTCTGCCCGGGGAGGATCGTCAGACCGACCTGCGGGGTGAACCTTTGCCTGGTAAGGAGGATGAATAATGTACGATGCCAATAAGATCATTCCGGGGCTGATCATATTCGCCCTGTTTATGACCTTTCCCTTCTGGTACAATCTCGGGGCTGACGCCTATTCCACTCCGGAACTGGAACTCCCGGAAGATTATGAAAAGTGCATAGAGAGCACGGAGTTCATGCGTGCCGAGCACATGAACATGCTCGATGAATGGCGCGACCTCTACGTACGCGACGGGTACCAGGAATACTGGAGTGAGCTCAAGCAGGAAAGCTATCCCATGAGCCTGACCAAAACCTGCATGGATTGTCACAGCGACAAGGAGAAGTTTTGCGACCGCTGCCATGATGCCACAGCGGTGGATCCTTATTGCTGGGACTGCCACATCGAGCCTTAGGGGGGAAACATAATGAAAAACAGCAGAAGAAAATTCATCAAGATTGCGGGTATGGCTGCACTGGGTTGGAGCATCTGCCCCTCCCTGGCCGGAGCCAGGTCCGGGCCCAGGCAGAGTGAAAACAGGCTCAGGGCGGATCGCTGGGCTATGGTAATAGACTCAGAAAAGCTTAATGATGAAATCATGGACAAGTGCATAGAGGCCTGCCACAAGCTGCACAATGTGCCTGAGATTCCAAATGATCAAAATATAAAGTGGATCTGGAAGGAACCTTTCTACAATCTGTTCAGTGATCAGTCCCATGGTTATCTCAAAGATAAGAAAAGCCTGCCTTTTCTTACCCTCTGCAACCATTGCGACAATCCACCGTGTGTGCGGGTATGTCCCACACAGGCCACTTTCTCCCGGGATGACGGGATTGTCCTCATGGACTTTCACCGCTGCATAGGCTGCCGTTTCTGCATGGCGGGCTGCCCTTACGGTTCCAGGAGCTTTAATTATTACGACCCCAGAAAATTTCTGGATGATGACGAACTGGACCATGACTATCCAACCAGGGAAATGGGAGTCGTGGAAAAGTGTGAATTTTGTGCCCATCTTGTGGATCAAGGGGAGATGCCAGCCTGTGTTGAGGCATCCGAGGGGGCCATTCTTTTCGGGGATTTGAACGACCCCAATTCAGACGTGCGCAAGGTTTTGCAGGAAAGATATTCTCTGCTACGCAAACCCAAACTGGGCACTGACCCACAAGTCTATTATCTAATTTAAGGGGTGTAAAATGCTCGAGAAAGCAATAAAAGGAAGCGCTTTATACTGGATATGGCTGCTGGTATTGCTGGCGGTCATTGGAGTGGGTTTCGGGGCCTACCTGCAACAGCTGGATCAGGGCCTCTCGGTGACCGCCCTGAACCGGGACATCTCCTGGGGACTGTACATTGCCCAGTTGACCTTCCTGGTTGGAGTCGCCGCCTCGGCGGTCATGATGGTCATCCCCATGTATCTGCATAATCACAAGGCTTTCGCACGGATGCTCATTCTGGGTGAGTTCATGGCCGTGGCCACCATTATCATGTGCCTGCTTTTTGTAGTGGTGGACCTGGGCCAGCCCCAGAGGTTGTGGAACGTTGTCCTTTATCCCACTCCCAGTTCGGTACTTTTCTGGGATATGGTAGTGCTCAACGGATATCTGTTCTTAAACATTCTTATCGGCTGGGTGACTCTGCAGGCCGAGCGCAAGCGTGTCGGACCTCCCAGGTGGATCAAGCCTTTTATCTATCTGTCCATACCCTGGGCCATAAGCATACATACGGTAACGGCCTTTCTGTATGCCGGTCTGCCCGGCCGCGACTTCTGGCTGACAGCCTCCATGGCTCCGTCCTTTCTGGCCTCGGCTTTTGCCGCTGGACCGGCCCTCTTAATTCTGCTGGCCTTTGCCGTGAAAATCTTTGCCAAATGGGATCCGGGGCGGGAAGCCATCCAGTCCCTGGCCAAGATTGTTACCTATGCCCTGGCCGCCTATCTGTTTCTCATCGGATGTAAGATATTCACAGCGGCATACAGCATGGTCCCGGACAAGCTGGCCCACTGGGAATATCTCTATTTCGGTCTTGAAGGACATACCATGCTGTCTGTCTTCATGTGGGTGTCCACAGCAGCCGGGGTTTCAGCCCTGCTGATTCTGCTCTTTCCCAAAAACCGGCAGGCTGAAAACATTCTGGCCTTTGCCTGTGTCCTGGTGCTCATCAGTACCTGGATCGAAAAGGGTATGGGGCTTATTACAGCTGGCTTTGTCCCCACCCCCATGAAGGAAGTCCTTACCTATGCACCCACAGGTCCGGAGATACTTATTACTCTGGGCATCTATGGCATAGGCTTTTTGATTATCACTGTCCTCTGGAAAGTGGGTATAGGGGTGCGCAAGGAAATTGAGGCCACCTGACTTGACCCGGACTTCAGACTGATTAGATAGACAAATGAGCCGGCACCAGTGCCGGCTCATTTGTCTTGCAAAAACGACAAGGCACGCCTGCAAAAAGTATTTCTGCCAGGCCGGTAGCGTGGCAGAGAAGAACAGGCAGGTTGCTTATAGGCTGATCTTTGACAGTTGATATTCGTCCCTGGAGCTGTTTCTGCCGGTGAGGGCAGGGGCCTGGTGTTCTACCACCTGTTTTTTTTGCTTCGCAGTTCACTGCCTTCTCCAGGATAGATTTTCTGCTCCTGGGGCAAGGTAGGCTCGCTTACTTCAGGCCAGACATCCGGCATAGGATCAGGGCCTTTAAGGGCTTCCACATCAGGATCGCTGTCCTGCATCCTGGGGTTTCGCCGCAGGTCAAATTCCGGGTTGGCCCAGGAGAATTCGATGGGAATATTGTTGGGGTCAAATGAATACAGGGAATAAATAAAACCATGGTCCAGGATTTCCGAGACCCAGATATCGGCGGCCTTGAGGCGGTCGTAGATCTGCCACATATCTTCCAGAGTTTCTACCTCCAGGGCCAGGTGATCGAAGCCGAAAGGACCTTGAACCGGTACCCCGTGGTCTTTTTCAGGAATAGGCTGGACATGGTTCCACTCAAAAAAAAGCAGCATGTCCCTGGGGCCGATTTCAAAAAAATACTGGCGGTAACCGGGCCTGCCCAGTCCGGCAATGAGGCGCAGCCCCACTAGATCGCGCCAGAATCTGATGGTGGCATTCAAGTCCCCGGTGGCCAGGGCGATATGGTTGATTCCCTTGTATCTCATTGGCAATCCTTGAAAAAAATATATTGAAAATCCAGCTTGACATCGCTTTGTTATTTTGACTAACTCCCATTTTACTTTGTTTCAAGGTTCAATTTAGTCACTATTGTTAAACTAATTAAATCGGAGGTTTATTATGTCTTACCTGGTAACTGTAGATGTGGAAAAATGCAACGGCGACGGTGAATGTGTTGACGTATGTCCCGTTGAAGTATTCGAGCTCAAGGACGGCAAGGCTGATCCCGTGAACATGGAAGAGTGCCTGGGCTGTGAGTCCTGTGTGGAAGTCTGTGAAGAGGGCGCTATTACCGTAACAGAGCAGTAATCTTGCTTTTGCGCAGATGATAAGAAGGGGAGGGCCTTGGCCCTCCCCTTCTTTTTTGTCCTGTGTCCGGCAGGGTGCTGAAGTTTTTTTTACACCCGTGAGGTGATTAAAATTTGATTAAGATTGACAGTTGTGAACAGAAAAAAAAGATACTATAAAGGTCCTGTATCTGTAGAGAACTGGTATCAGGAGGAACCATGAATTCAGGCATAGATTTAAGCCCTTATTTTTCAAGATATGAGCAATTGATGCAGGGCGTTGACAGTATATTTCACAAGATGAAGGGGGATTTCCCGGGCGAGGTGCGCTGCGATGACGGCTGCACGGATTGCTGTTATGCCCTTTTTGACCTGTCCCTGGTGGAGGCCCTGTATCTGAACCACAGGTTTCAGGAGCTGGACACCAGCTTGAGGAACATGGTCCTGGTGGAAGCAGACAAGGCTGACCGCAGGACCCACAAGATAAAAAAGCAGCTCTTCAAGGAACATGAAGGCGGGGCCTCTGAGGAAGAGATTCTGAAAAAGGCGGGTAAAGAAAGAGTTCAGTGCCCTCTTCTGATGGAAGGCAAGTGCATTCTTTACGAATCCAGGCCGCTGACCTGTCGTCTTTACGGGCTGCCCATGAAAATAGGAGAAAATACTGTCTCCTGCTCCATGTCCAGGTTTGAGCCGGGAGTACAGTATCCTACAGTGGATATGCACAAGCTGCATGAGCAGTTATTGCACTTGAGCCAGGAACTGGCCAAAGGCATAGGGACTAAGTATGTTGAACTGCATACTGTCCTGGTGCCTGTTTCCATGGCCCTGCTTACCGAGTATGACCGGGAATACCTGGGGGTTGAGGCTGCACAGAATTCATGCGAAACAACTTCCAAAGATCAGAAAGGACCCACCCGGGAATGGGTGCTGGGATCCGGAGAGTAGTTCATGAGCGAGGAAAACAGACAGGAACAGGACAGGCACAAAAAAGCCATATACGATTCACTGGCCCCGCGCAGGAAAAAATTCATCGACAGGATAGGCTATGATCGCTGGGATCCTTTTCAGGAACCCAAAAATCCCATCGAGATCAGGCGTGACGGGACCCAGAGGACCAGCAAGGAACTTATGCGCATGTTTCTGCATGAACGCCCGCCCAGGGAGTACAGCAATTCCTATGGTCAGGGTGTTCTGGAAATGTGCATGGGCATCATTAATGACGAGGACAGGATCCGGGCCATGTACGAGTTTTCCCTGTGGTACAGCGAGCTTCTCAAGAGGGAAAACAAGGAATACAAGGAAAGGTAGTCCTGCAAAAATATTTTACCAGGAGCATATATGACTCAAAGCAGCATTGAAGAAAAGATCCAGGAACTAAAAGCCAGACTGGCCAAGAATCCCGAGTGCGGGGTGACCAACTACAATTTAGGAGTGCATTACATGGCCCTGCGTGACTTTGAGACCGCCAGGCAGTATCTGCAGGAGGCCATCCGCAAATCTCCCGACCTGGCCGAGGCTTATGTACAGCTTGGCGGTATAGCCATGAACGAAGGTGACCTGGATGGTTGTTTCAGTTACAATGAAATGGCCAGCAAAATCAGGCACCGCTTTGCTGTGCCGCACGGCAACATGGGGTTTGTCCACCTGCAGCGCGGCGACGTGGACAAGGCCATTGCCTCCCTGAAGCGGGCCATTTCCTTTGATCCCCAGTTTGTGCAGGCCCATGCAACCCTGGGCAATGCCTATTATATGCAGGGGGATCTGGAAGGTTGCCTGCAGCAGTGCCAGAAGGCTGTTGATCTCGAGCCCAATTTCGGCCCGGCCTACAATACCATGGGCCTTGCCTGCATGGACAGGCAGGATTTTGAAGCGGCCAGTAAGTACTTCAAGAAGGCCCAGGAAACCGGCTATGAAGTAGCTCCCGAAATCTGGCAGGAGCTGGAACAGACGGGCTGATTCTCCAGGAGAGCCCTCATGGGGGTCAGGGATGGGGGGTATAACCGGCTAAATGGAAGAAATTGCTGAAATGCCGAATCCATGGCTCAGTTTGGAAATTACTATTGACATCAGACCTTCATTGTGGGAAAAATCACGAAATTCGGCTGCACGCAACGTCAGTCCAGTGGTTAAGCCGTCACCGTACCGGCTAACGAGGTGGGGCGGTTTTTATAAACAGGGTAGTAAACATAATCTTAAGGAGGATTTGCAATGCCTAAACATGAAACTCCTTTGCTGGATCAACTCGAAAGCGGCGCATGGCCGAGTTTCGTGGCTGATCTGAAAAGGCAGGCAGGGGCCAGGCAACAAAAGCAAAACGAGATTGAATTCCAGATCCCGGTGGATGTGGTGGACGATCTCCTGGGGCTTTTGGAGCTTTCCTATGTGGAAAAGGAAGTGCACTGGAAGCACGGCGGCATTGTCGGTGTCTTCGGGTACGGCGGCGGAGTCATCGGGCGCTACTGCGATCAGCCGGAAAAATTTCCCGGTGTTGCGCATTTTCATACCATGCGCGTCAACCAGCCTGCAGGCAAGTACTACAAAACCGATTATCTCCGCCAGCTCTGCGATCTGTGGGATTTCCGCGGCAGCGGCCTGACCAACATGCACGGCTCCACCGGGGACATTGTTCTTCTGGGAACCACCACTCCGCAGCTTGAAGAGATCTTTTACGAGCTCACCCACAAGATGGATCAGGATCTGGGCGGTTCCGGCTCCAACCTGCGCACCCCGGCCGCCTGTCTGGGCGAGTCCCGCTGCGAATGGGCCTGTTACGACACCCAGGAGCTGTGCTACCAGATGACCATGGAGTACCAGGACGAGCTGCACAGGCCCGCCTTTCCCTACAAGTTCAAATTCAAGTTCGACGGATGCCCCAATGGCTGCGTGGCCTCCATAGCCCGCGCTGATATGTCTTTTATCGGCACCTGGCGGGATGATATCCGCATCGATCAGGAGGCCGTGGCTGCTTACGTGGGCGGCGAGATCAAGCCCAACGGCGGCGCTCACGCCGGCAAGGACTGGGGTCCCTTCGACATCCAGAAGGAAGTCATTGATCTTTGCCCCACAAAGTGCATGTGGATGGAAGGCGGCAAGCTGAACATCAACGACCGGGAATGCACCCGCTGCATGCACTGCATCAACGTCATGCCCCGGGCACTGCGCATCGGCAATGACCGCGGCCTGAGCATCCTCTGCGGCGCCAAAGCCCCCATCCTGGATGGAGCACAGCTCGGCTCTCTGCTGGTGCCCTTCATGAAGGTTGATGAATCCTATGACGGAGTCAAGGAAGTAATCGAGAATATCTGGGATTGGTGGATGGAAGAAGGCAAGAACCGCGAAAGGCTGGGCGAGACCATGAAGCGCCAAGGCTTCCAGAAGCTGCTTGAAGTCACCGGCATTGATCCCGATCCCAGGCATGTCTCCGAGCCCAGGCACAATCCCTACATCTTCTGGAAAGAAGAAGAAGTGCCCGGCGGTTTTGAGCGCGACATCAACGATTACAGATCACGTCATCCGAAATAAGGAGGTAAGAAATGGCTTTTATTTCATCCGGATACAATCCAGACAAGCCGATGGAAGATCGCATTACCGACATCGGCCCCAGGCATTATTCAGAGTTTTTGCCTCCGGTAATCAAAAACAACAAAGGCAAATGGCTGTGGCATGAGATCCTGGAGCCAGGCGTACTCATGCACAAGGCTGAAAGTGGTGACGAGGTTTACACCGTGCGCTGCGGCTCTCCCCGCCTTATGGGTACAGAAACCCTGCGCGAGGCCCTGGAGATCGCAGACAAGCACTGTGACGGCTACCTGCGCTTCACTACCCGCAACAATATCGAGTTCATGGTGGACAGCAAGGACAAGGTCCAGCCCCTCAAGGACGACCTGCAAAGCCGCAAGCATGAAGGCGGCAGCTACAAGTTCCCCGTGGGCGGAACTGGTGCCGGCTTGACCAATATCGTTCATACTCAGGGATGGATTCACTGTCACACTCCGGCCTCGGACGCCTCCGGCACAGTCAAGGTAGTCATGGACGAGCTGTTCGAGGAATTTCAGCAGATGAGGTTCCCGGCTCAGCTGCGCATCTCCATGGCCTGCTGCCTGAACATGTGCGGTGCTGTGCACTGCTCGGATATCGCTATCCTGGGCTATCACCGCAAGCCGCCCATCATCGACCACAAAGAGGTGGAAAACCTCTGCGAGATTCCCCTGGCAGTAGCTGCATGTCCTACAGCGGCTATCCGCCCCGCCAAGACCACCATCACCGATGACCGCACCGGTGAGGAAAAGACAGTCAAGACCGTGGCCATCAAGAACGAGCGCTGCATGTTCTGCGGCAACTGCTACACCATGTGCCCGGCTCTGCCCCTGACCGACGCCGAAGGCGACGGACTGGTGATCATGGCCGGTGGAAAGGTATCCAACCGTATCAGTGAGCCCAAGTTCTCCAAGGTGGTTGTGGCCTTCATTCCCAACGAGACCCCGCGCTGGCCTTCATTGGCCAAGTGCATGCGCCAACTGGTGGACGCCTACGTCAAGGGTGCCAAAAAGTACGAGAGGTTCGGCGACTGGGCCGAGCGCATCGGCTGGGAGCGCTTCTTTGAAGTTACCGGTCTGGAATTCACCCATCATCTCATTGATGATTTCCGTGATCCGGCTTACTACACCTGGAGACAGACCACCAACTTCAAGTTCTAACTTGAATTACAGCAATGCCAGACGCCGCCCGATTAAGGGCGGCGTCTTAAACCAATAGGAGGCGAAATGGACAAAGAAGCTGCAAAACAGGAAATTATCAATTTTCTGGAGTCCAAGTCAGGATCAAAGACCAAGTTCTATTTCAATGACTTTACCAAGATTTTTCCGGATATGAAGGCCAGAGAAGTAAAGAAGCTCCTGAGCGAACTGGTTCAGGAAGAAAAGCTGGTTTACTGGTCCAGCGGCAGTACCACCATGTACGGCATGAAGGGAGCCGGCAAGACCGCAGAAGGCTAATTCAGAGTTTTTTGTTCATGTCTTACAGTGATTAATGGCCTTTTGCACCAGCAGAGTTTTCCCAGAATAACCATATCCGGCCTCAGGGGAGGCTCCGGAAAAACCATAATCAGCTTGGCCCTGACCTGGTTGTTTACACAGCAGGGCTTTAAAGTTAAAGCTTTCAAGAAGGGCCCGGATTATATAGACGCTAAGTGGCTTTCACTGGCCTCAGGTCAGCATGCGTCCAATCTGGACCCTTTTCTCTTTTCCACCTCGCGCATAAAATTCTTTTTTTCCTCCTTTGCCGGCACCCATGACCTGGCTGTTATTGAGGGCAACCGCGGCCTCTTTGACGGCATGGACACCCGGGGGTCGTGCTCTACTTCCGAGCTGGCCAGGATTCTTGAGTCACCGGTGCTTCTGGTTCTGGACTGCACCAAGGTCACCAGGACCACTGCGGCCATTGTCCAGGGCTGCGCCATGTTCGAGGAGAACCTGGATCTGGCAGGAGTAATCCTTAACCAGACTGCAGGGGCCAGGCACAGAGACATTACCCGGCGAAGTATAGAAAAGTATACTGATGTACCTGTTCTGGGCGCACTGCCCAAGCTTAAAGACACTCCCATTCCGGAAAGACATATGGGGCTTATCTCCAGCCAGGAGTACCAGGGACAGGACGAGATATTCAGGGCCCTGGGCAAAGTGGTCCAGGACAATATCGATGTTGAACTGGTCCTGAACATCGCCGGTTCTGCACCAGCCTGCACCAAGACACAGAATCATGTCCAGGAGATTTCATCAGATCCACTCAAGGAAGAAGCCGTCATCGGAGTGGTCCGGGACAGGGCGCTGTGGTTCTACTATCAGGAAAACCTGGATGCCCTCAGGCAGCAGGGGGCGAAACTGGTGGAACTGAGCCTGCTCACCCCTGAAGACTGGCCCCGGATACACGGGCTTTATCTGGGAGGAGGTTTTCCCGAGACATCCGCCCGGGAGCTTTCAGTCAATGTAGTTGCCAGGCAAAAAGTAAAGGATCTGGCTGACCAGGGCCTGCCCATCTATGCCGAATGCGGCGGCTTCATGTACCTGGCCGAAAGTCTTCACTATGAAGGGGAGGATTTCGACATGGCCGGGGTGTTCAATGTCCAGACCAGGGTGTATAAAAAACCCCAGGGGCACGGGTATATCCGCGCAGGCATCATTGAGCCCAATCCTTTCTATACCACCGGCGATACCATTGTAGGCCACGAGTTTCATTATTCCAGGTGCCTCTCTCTGTCTCCTGAGGCCAGGTTCTGCATGCGCATGGAGCGCGGCACCGGCATGGCCGGCTACAAGGACGGCCTTCTGTACAGAAATGTCCTGGCAGGATATGCCCACGTGCATGCCTTCAGTGTTGAGAACTGGGCGGTCAACTTCGTCCGTGCGGCCGGGATATTCAGGGAGCATGTCGACAAGAGCACCGGTCCCTGTCCGGATATTGTCTGCAAGTGACTTACTCCTGAAACCATGTCATAAAAAACAAGAAATTGGTATCAGTTAATAGTTAATTGTTAATTGTTGAAGAACAAACTCATAAGGCGGGCATTGCCCGCAACCCAATAAATAAAAGAGTTTTTTGACAGGATTGACAGGATTAAGAGATGGATTAAGAGAAAAATCATTTTGTCCTGGCCGGAAGCCAGGCCAAAAGGTTATCCTGTCAATCCTGTTAATCCTGTCTAAGTTTCTTGTTTTTTGTGACATG
>NZ_QYZY01000235.1:0-6511 GCF_003838035.1 Desulfonatronospira sp. MSAO_Bac3
GTAGGGGCGTATGGGAGTAGGGGCGTATGGGAGTCAAAATATCTTTACACCCACACATGGATACCCCCATACACCCATACTTTCTTCCTGAGGGAGGGGAGTTACACCGTGGCTTGGACTTGCTTGGGTGGTGGGTTTCTGGAATTTTTATAAGGAAGGGAGTTCATACAACCACCCCCGACCCCTCCTTGGCTAAGGAGGGGAGTTGTACCGTGGCTTGGATTTACCTGGGTGGTGGGTTTCTGGAATTTTTATAAGGAAGGGAATTCATACAACCACCCCGGGGTTAAGAAGTATGGGCGTATGGGAGTAGGGGCGTATGGGAGTCAAAAGATCTTTACACCCACACATGGATACACCCATACTTTCTTCCTGAGGAAGGGGAGTTGCACCGTGGCCTGGATTTACTTGGGTGGTGTAAGCATAAAATGACAAACCTGGGTGAGAGCTACATGCTGAAATAACTGAACTGGAATTGTAGTTGCTTGGAAACAGATACGAGATTTTTCATTTATGGCAGTAATGAGCGATACTTCGGTCATGCCGGATAATTGTCTGCTGCGTATGATCGACTGAGAGCACATTTTGAAACCTATACCTGAGAAAGGAGATAGCCATGCGTTATTTAAGGGTGGCCCTGCTGATTCTGTTGTTTTTCTTTGCCATGCTTTTTTTCGTGCAGAACCATGAACTGCTGTCCAAAACCGTCAAGCTGCACCTGGAAATTTTTGGGGCTGAATTCACAAGCACTGATATCCCCTACTACCTGATTGTTCTGCTTGGTTTTCTGGCCGGCGGTTTTATCGCCCTGATATATCTGCTGGGAGAAAAAATAAGAATGAACGGCGAAGTCAAGCGGTGCAAAGCCAAGATTGCCGATCTTGAAAAAGAGATCACCTCGTTGCGCAATATGCCCCTTGAAGATGACAGTCTGGGCCTGAATACCTCTTCTCAGGAAGAGCAGGAAAGCCGTTAGCCCCACAGGAAAAGCTCTGGACTCCGGTTGATTGCAGGCCTGAAAAAGTTCAGCAGTAGAGAACCCGGGAGGACAAGCAGACCCTGGGATGCTTTGGTGCCACTGCTCTAAGGCGTTTCGGCTGAAAGCCTGACTTTACTGGTTTCAGAGTTTTTCCATTGCATCTGTAGTCTTTATTCATTTTCAGGGCCCTGCTTAAGGCAGGGCCTTTGAGGTTTTTTGATGGTAAAGTGGCTGCACAGCTTAAGGCGCAAGATCAAAGAACAGCATGCCTCGATAATTTACCCGCATGAAGGTTTTCTGCCTCCTTCCCAGGACACTTTTGCAGCCATAGGGGAGCTGAGCCGCGTAGTCCGCAACAATCCCGATGCCGTGGAAATTTATCTGGCCCTGGGCAATCTTTTTCGTTCCCAGGGCGAGATAGAGCGAGCCATCCAGATAAGGACCAATCTCATCGCCCGCCCCCACCTGGAGGCGCAGTTCAAGGCCAGGGCCTGGTATGAACTGGGCCTGGACTACAAGAGGGCCGGTATACTGGACCGTGCCCAGGCAGCCCTGGAACAGGCCCATGAGATAACCGGTGACGATCCGGCGGTTATCAAGGAAATGGCCAGGCTGGCCGCTGATTCCACCAATTTCAGCACAGCGGCTCAGTACTACGCCCTGCTGGAGCAGCCCCTGCCCCAGGCCCACTATCTGGTAAGGGCCGCCAGGCAGGAGGAGGAAAAGTCCAAAGATGACCGGGCCGGCTATAAACTCATTGAAAAGGCCTTGAAGGTTTACCCGGGTTCAGTAGAGGCCTGGGTTGAAATAGTCTGCAGGGATTACCGGCATCAGAACTGGACGAATCTGCGTTTTGACCTGAAAAGCGGCCTGCAGAATGTTCAACGCGAATTGCGCTTTGTACTGCTGGAGGGTCTTTTTCAATTCATTGCAGCCAGGTCATCTGCAGGCGACAACCTGCAGGAGCAGTTCGAGTGTTCCAGCATCGTGGTCAACACCGTTTCCGAGCTGGAGCAGGATATGGTGCTGTGCTACTATTGCGCGATTTTCATGAAGCAGTGCGGCAGATACACCGAGTGCCTGGAGTGGCTGGAAAAAACCCTGGTTCTTGGTCCTGACTTCTGGCCGGCCAGGCTGGAGATGCTGGAGCTGAGCCTGGACCATCAGGTTCTGACAGAAAGTTTCAAAGCACAGCTTATGTTTTTCACCCGCAGGGCAAACAGTGTAAAACGTTTTGTATGCCAGAGGTGCGGTCTCAAGAGGGAGCAGCTGTTTTTCAACTGTCCCAGGTGCTACAGCTGGCATTCCATTTCCTTCAGAACGCAGCTTGGTGAATGAAACAAAGGCAATAATACCAGATGCCCCAAGTATCCGGCTGGAAAAATATACCTGAAAACGTAAAGCTGACTCCAATGCTGGAGCAGTATATGCAGATCAAGCAGGACTATCCAGACTGCCTGCTTTTTTTCCGCATGGGGGATTTTTACGAGCTTTTTTTTGAAGATGCCGAAACAGCTGCCCGGGAACTCCAGATAACCCTCACCGCCCGCAACCCCAATGCCGAGTTAAAGGTCCCCATGTGCGGGGTGCCTTATCATGCCTGCGAGGAATACCTGCGCCAGCTCCTGGAAAAGGGACACAAAGTGGCGGTCTGCGACCAGGTGGAAGACCCCGGTGCGGCCAAAGGACTGGTCAAAAGGGAGGTCACCAGGGTGCTCACCCCGGGAACGGTGGTGGAGGACAGCAGCCTGGAGGCCCGGGAGAACAACTACCTGGGAGCCCTTTTCTGGGATACATCCAGGGGCAGGGGAGGGCTGGCCTGGGCCGAGTTTTCCACCGGTGAATGGACCGGGCTGGAGCTTAAAAATGAGGACGAACTCTGGCAGTGGCTGCAGAAGATAAATCCTTCGGAAATACTTGTTGCCCAGGGATATGAACCGCCCAGGGCCCATGTGGGCCTGCAGCCCAGGATAAATTTTGTCCCTGCAGGCTCATATTTTGAGCCGCGCTCGGCCAGGGAGATGATACTTCGCTCACAGCAGGCGGTTTCTCTTCAGGTGCTGGACCTGGAGGACAAGCCCTGCCTGGTGCGGGCCTGCGGGGCCATCCTCATGTACATGGTCCAGACCCACAAGAAAGAGCTGACCCACCTGGCTTCATTCAAGCCCATGAATCTGACCAGGTATCTTTACCTGGACGAGGTGACCATCCGCAACCTGGAGCTTTTCCGGACCCTGGGAGGGCAAAAAGGCCCGGGCACTCTGCTGCATGTCCTGGACCGCACTCTTACCCCCATGGGGGCCAGATATCTTCAGACCAGGCTGCGCCAGCCCTGGAAAGAGCCAGGTCCTATAAATGACAACCAGCAAACTGTTGACTGTCTTTACAAAGACAACAACCTGCGCGAACTGCTGCGCCTGGAGCTGGATCAGGCCTACGACCTGGAAAGGCTCAACACCCGCATTGCCCTGAACAGGTGCAACCCCAAGGACCTGGCGGCTCTGCTTCGTTCTTTGCAGATCCTGCCGGGGATTAAAAAGGCCCTGCAGGGGATGCAGGACAAGCCAGGCCTGGTAAATAAGACCCTGGAAAACTGGGATGACATGCAGGACCTTTGTTTTACCCTGGAAAAGGCCTTAGTGGAGAATCCCCCGCACCTCATAACCGAAGGCGGTATTTTTAGATCCGGTTATGATTCACGCTTAGACGAATTAATCGAGCTTACGGACCACGGCGAATCCAAGCTCAAGGAACTGCTGGAGAAAGAGCGCACCCAAAATGACCTGCCCAAGCTCAAGCTGGGCTATAACCGGGTGTTCGGCTATTATTTCGAATTGTCCAGGGCGGTGAAGGACAGTGTTCCGGAGCATTTCCAGCGCCGTCAGACCCTGGCTTCTTCGGAGCGCTACCTGACTCCGGAGTTAAAAGACCTGGAAAACAGCATGTTGAGCGCAGCAGAGCAGCGAAAGTCCAGGGAAATGGATCTTTTCGGTGAACTCAGGCAGTTTGTGGCCGGTCATGGAAGCAGGATGAAGAAGATGTCCGCCTGTCTGGCCCGTATAGACTACTGGCAGGGTCTGGCCAGTGCGGCCCGGGAGTGGAACTGGAGCAGGCCGGTGCTTAGTAAAGACATAGGCATGCAGATAAAAAAAGGCAGGCATCCGGCCATTGAGGCCATTCAGGGGCGTTCCGGGTACGTGCCCAATGATATGTACCTGGAGGATCCGACCAGGATACTGCTCATTACCGGCCCCAATATGGCGGGCAAGTCCACAGTGCTCAGGCAGACGGCCATTATCGCCATCCTGGCCCAGATGGGTTCTTTCGTGCCGGCCAGAGAAGCAAGTATCGGGCTTTGTGACAGGATATTCTCCCGGGTGGGGGCTTCGGACAACCTGGCTCAGGGCCAGAGCACTTTCATGGTAGAAATGACTGAGACAGCCAGGATACTCAGGCAGGCCACCAGGAGAAGCTTAGTCATCCTGGATGAGATCGGCCGGGGTACAAGTACCTATGACGGCCTGGCCCTGGCCTGGGCCGTGGTGGAGGAACTGGCCCGCAAGCACGAGGGCATAAGGACCCTGTTTGCCACTCACTACCATGAACTGACTAAGCTGGAGCAGGAATTTTCAGTACTCAAGAATTACAATATCGCGGTCAAGGAGTGGAAAAAAGAAATAGTTTTTCTGCGCCGCCTGGTGCCGGGCCCGGCGGACAAGAGTTACGGGATAGAGGTGGCCAGGCTGGCCGGGGTGCCGGATCGGGTGGTGGACCGGGCCAGAAATATCCTGGAGGACCTGGAGAGGCAGAAGGAACGCAAGTCTGTGGTCCGGGAACAGAGAAAGACCATGTTTGAGCAGGGCATGTCCATGGGGCCGGCGCAGAAGGTCAAAGAGGATGTGCAGAGTGGGCAGTATACAGGGGATAATGACGATAAGCACGGTGTTAAAAAGGGTGAAGAGCATCCGGTGGTGAGCAGGCTGGCCGGCCTGGATATCAACAGCATGACTCCGCTGGAGGCGTTGAACCTGCTGGCTGAGTTGAAGAAAGAGGCTGGGTGAAGAGGGTCAGTGTTCCAGCCGAACCTGTGGCTAACTGGATAAGGAAGTGATCATTTAGAACGAACCACCCCCGGCCCCTCCTTAACCAAGGAGGGGAGTAGACCGTGCTGTATGAAATTGTCCCGAGCGGGCCTCTTTTATCGCGCAGGGTAGAGGAAAAAGTCTGGTTACTTGGAAGTTATTTGTAATCAGGTAAAAAGCAGATAACCAATTACTGATAACATTTTTACCCGGCAGGACAAGCGTCATGAAAAAATATATATACTGGGGTCTGGTTTTTTATCGTTCCCACGCTCTGCGTGGGAACGTTTTTCGACCGCTCCTGCGGTCATTTTGGACGCGGAGCGTCCGAAGATTGTTCCCACGCGGAGCGTGGGAACAATAAGAAGCAGGACCGCTATGCGGTGTTTAACAGGGCGAGCTCCAAGGAAGCGTTGCTCAAACAGTTTACGCCCAGTTTGCAAAGCCCCCGGGCCATAGAACCGCAAAGAGCGCTTAGATTGTCCAGCTTTAGCAGGTGCTGATTAGTTACGTTGTTTTGTTTACAGAACTTTAGTTCCCGCTGATCCGAGAAAAAAGTACAAGCGGTCCATAGAAGTTTAAAAATCCTTATATTTGCAACAGGAGATTTGGCTATGTCCAGTTATTCAGAAACTCCTTATCAAACAGCAATAGATGCAATTGAGGCCTTGCCCATAGAGGACAGAAGGGAAGTCATTGAGCTTCTGAGATTGCGTATGGCTGAAGAAAGACGGGAGCAGATAGCAGCCAACGCAGCAGAAACGCTTCATGCTGTCCGGGAAAAAAAGTCTGAGTTTGGAACGCTGCAGGATCTTAGAAAAGATCTTTTGAGAAGTGATGTATAGGCTTGCCTGGCATAACAGTTTTAAAAAGGCGTTTCAGAAGGACAAGCGGCATGAAAAAATATATATACTGGGGTCTGGTTATGCTTCTGGTGCTGGGTGTGGGATGCGGCAAGAAGGTCTGGCCGGAGCCGGAAGCAGATGATGAACGCTTTGAGATCAAGATTGAACAGGCCCGTCTTGAGGGTGAGTGCCTGCATATCCAGGCCCGATTGAAGGGTAACTACCAGAACCTGGCAGAGGTGACCCTGGAGGTGGAGGAGTCAGTTGTACCCTGCCCGGGGTGTCCTTTTATGGCTACTTTTAGTGAGGTTCTGCCTCCGGGTGCTCAAGAGGTGCACATGGACGGTGACCTGCTGCAGTTAAGCCTTTGCGGTTTTGATCCGGAAAAGTACAACAGGGTGAGGCTCACGGGGGTGAATGTTTACCGAAACCTGGGTGATGTACACTCCAATGTGAAAGAGCTTTACTGAAAATTCAAAAACACAGTCAGGAGAGAGAATGAATTTTTTTGAATACAGAAACGGCGAGCTTTATGCAGAGGATATAAGTATCAAGGAACTGGTGCAGGAGTTTGACACCCCGCTTTATGTCTATTCCGCCAAGAC
>NZ_QYZY01000236.1:0-1268 GCF_003838035.1 Desulfonatronospira sp. MSAO_Bac3
AAAACATCTGCATGGCCCGCTGGTTCAGCTCCAGGATGCGGCCTTTTCGGTCATGGATGAACAGGGCCTCGTTCACTCCGTGAAAGATCTGGAACAGGTCTTCCTGCCCGGGCAGGCCTGATCCATCCCTGCAGGAACTTTTATATTCCTTGCTGCTCATGATGGTTAGTTCTTGAAATCCTTTTTGCGTACCCAGTTGCGGTTCTGGTCCTGGACATAATGGTTGTCATCAGCCAGGCGATACATGCGGATGCGGTTCTGCAGGGCCACTTCCTGCACTGATGTATCCGTATCCGCGGCGATTATCTGGTAAAGCTCTCTGCGGTCGTAATTTTCCGAGTCCACCAGGTCCTGCACCCGGGAGGGAGCGCCTTGATCCACTACAGCCACCATTCCGTTCCAGGCCTCGCCCACCAGGCCCTGGTCCTTGGCCTGCACCAGGCTGGAATGGCGGTCCTTCATGCTCTGCACCACCTCATCCTTGCTCCTGTTCTGGGCCCAGACTGCGGAACTTCCCAACAAAAAAGCCAGCAAAAAAACTAAAAGCACTGTCCAGATTCTATTCTGCATGGTATTCACCTCGTGGTTTCTGATTAGAAGCTATTGCAACTGTCTGAGTTCTTCCTCGGAAAAAATATCCTCCATGCCGCCCTGAAAGGCCAGGGCATCATCCAGGGCCTTCTGCACCTTGAGGTTGATGTCCACTGTAACGTGAATGGGCGCGATTTCCACCTTGTGGGTGGTGTCCGCAGTCACATGGTGCCTTGTACATGATGCCAGCAAAAGAACCAGCACTGCCAGTAAACACAGAATCTTCTTGTCCATGATTCACTCCGTCTTTTGGGTAACAGTTCAAAACACTGATAAACGGGTCAAAGGTCGGGGTCAAAAATCCAGCCAGTCGTCCAGCGCCCTCCTGGCGGCGTCTTCTCCGGTGATTCCCAGATCCAGGGCATGGTTCAAAGTATCTTCCAGGCCACTGACATTGAGCACCAGGCTGCCCACACGCTGGGGAGGATCTCCGTGCACTCCCTGTCCGCGGATCTCTATGCGCGCCCGGACATCATCCTCCAGGGGTATAATATTCAGGGTAAAAAAATCATACTCGAAATCTCTGAGAGCCTCTTCCAGCCTTTCGCTCAGGAGGGAGAGGTACTCCTGCCCGGCCAGGCTCTGGCGCACATACATAAGCAGGGTATCCATGAGCTCTTCATCTTTTATGCCCAGCCTGCCGGTTCCAGGAAGGGAATATATGTATCCGTCCCCAA
>NZ_QYZY01000237.1:0-5938 GCF_003838035.1 Desulfonatronospira sp. MSAO_Bac3
CGCTGTTCCTCCCTGGGCAGAAGTCTGTTTAAGACCTGCCTGGGAGTAATGCGGGCATACCCCACGGCTGAAAGCAGATCGTCAACCGACTTGTACGAAAAATCCGCAGCTATGGGCTGGAGCTGTCCCTGCTTTAAGACCTTGTTGATGTTTATGCCCATCTTGCGGCCTTCTTTTTCCAGGACCTCCTTGGCCAGGGCGATGCTCTGCTGTCGCTCCTCGTTGCGGATCCACTGCTTGACCCTGGTGCGGGCCTTGGCGGTCTTCACTAACCTGAGCCAGTCCCGGCTGGGATGACGGTGAGGGTCGGTGATGATCTCTACTGTATCCCCGTTCTTAAGAACGGTATTCAAGGGCACAAGCTTACCGTTGACCTTGGCTCCGGCACAGCGGTCCCCCACCTCAGTGTGGATCATGTAGGCGAAATCGATGGGTGTGGCCCCTTCTGGCAGTTCCTTGACCTCCCCGCGGGGAGTAAAAACGTAAACCTCGTCCTCGAAAAGATCAAAGCGCAGTGAGGCCATAAACTCCCTGGGGTCCTTGAGCTCTTCCTGCCAGTCCAGAATCTGCCTGAGCCAGGAAAATCTCTCTGCGTCCTTGTCCTTGAACCTGTTTTTACCGTCCTCCTTGTAGCGCCAGTGTGAAGCCACCCCGAACTCAGCCATCTTGTGCATTTCCTCGGTGCGGATCTGGATTTCAATACGTTCCCCGTCAGGACCGATGACAGTGGTATGCAGACTCTGGTACATATTGGCCTTGGGCATGGATATATAATCCTTGAACCGCCCGGGCACCGGTTTCCAGATGGAGTGTACCAGTCCCAGTACGGCATAGCAGTCCTTTATGCTCTGCACCAGCACCCTGAAAGCGATAATGTCAAAGACCTGGTCCAGGCTCAGGCCCTGCTGCACCATCTTGTGGTAGATGCTGTAAATATGCTTCATGCGTCCCGAAACGCGCCCCTCAATAGAGTTTTGCTCCAGTATCTCCTCAATGTTTTGGCAGACCTTCTGAATATATTGTTCGCCGACGACCTTCTGCTTGTTCACCCCTTCCTGGATCTGAAAATAGACGTCCGGCTTCATGTACCGAAGACTCAGGTCCTCCAGCTGGATCTTGAGCCGGTACAGGCCCAGCCTGTTGGCCAAGGGGGCATATATGTCCATGGTTTCCTGGGCCACGGCCTTTTGCTTGAATGAACTCTGGTGCTCCAGGGTCTTCATATTGTGCAGGCGGTCGGCCAGTTTGACCAGGATGACCCGGATGTCGTCGGCCATGGCCAGGATCATCTTGCGGATATTCTCGGCCTGGGCCTCCTCCTTGGAGTCAAAGCTCATCTTGCCGATCTTGGTCACACCCTTGACTATCCTGGCTACTTCCTCCCCGAACTGATCCCGGACCTCCTCCAGGCTGGCCTTGGTGTCCTCCACAGTATCGTGCAGAAGACCTGCAGCAATGGTGTCTGCATCCAGATGCAGGTCGGCAAGCATGTCCGAGACTTCCAGGGGATGAGACAGATAGGGCTCTCCGCTCAAGCGTATCTGTCCGGCGTGGGCGGACGCGGAAAACACGTACGCCTTCTGTATAAGGGCCTGGTCCGGCCCGGAAAGGTAACCGGAAACCTTGTCCAGTATTTCGTTAATTCTTACCATATTTGCGAACCATGAAAAAAATATCAGCCCTGTCGCTCATCTTGCCGGCAATATATTCAGCCCTCTCCCCGAAACCGCAGAAAAAATCCAGATGTCTGCCCCGGATGGCTCCTCCAGTATCCTGAGCGGTTACCGGCCCCTGGATGTGGGTCTTTTGACCCTGGTATTCCGGCAGTTCTGCATCCATTATCATGACAGAACCCCAGGGAATAACCTCCGGATCGCTGGCCACGCTGACCCAGGGGGTAAGTATCTGCCCCGTGGAGCCTCTTGGGCCCTGGTCATCCAGGTGAAAAAATATATAACTGGGATTTTTGGCCATGAGCTCATGCTTTATATCCGGGTTTTCCTGAAGTACTGCCCGTATGGACTGCATGCTCACCTCGTCCTGCTCAAGAAAGCCAAGATCCACCAGGACCCTGCCCAGGGCAACATACTGATGGCCGTTTCTATCGGCGTACAGGACATGCTTGTAATCTCCGCCTGGATACTTAAGCCTTCCCGATCCCTGGATGTGCAGAAAAAACAGGTCAATGGGATCCTTAACCCAGGCTATCTCCAGGTCGCGTCCGGCCAGGGCGTCTTCCAGTTCTATCTCCCCCCTGCTGTAATAGGGCTTTATTTCGCCGTTCTCCAGCCTGTAATAAAGCCTCTGATCTTTCCAGCGGGGGTGAAACTGGCCCAGATCAACACTTTTCAGGTTGTCCGGCCTGCCATAAACCGGATGCCTGAAATCATCATGTTTCTCCCTGGAAGCCTTAAGCTCTGGCTCGTAATAGCCGGTGAGAAGCACGTCAGGGTTTACCGCGTAAAAATCAAAATAATGTTTAAGCAGTTCAGGGTTGCGGTCAATATCCGGCAAAAGCTGGATAAAAAGTTCCAGGGTTTCTTTTATATCCGACCAGGTCAGGCAAAGCTCCGGCTGGCAAACCGCCTTTTGGTCGCCGTCCCTGGTCCTGACGTAATCAAGGCTCTTTTCCAGGGCCGGAGCCAGGTCTTCCCAGCTGTCAAGGCCCTGTTCCTGAAGGTCTTTCTGCACAATCCCCACGACTTCCCGGCCGTCCACCGGTGCAAACAGGGGTGGAATATCCACCGGCTCGGGTTCCAGAACGGGCTCTTCCGGGGCGCACCCCCAGAGAAAAAGCACCAGGAAGGCCGGGATCACCGCCCAGCAAGGATATCCTGCAAGCCAGCCTGTGAATAAATCCCGCGCTTTTCTAAAAACTGGCATACTGCTCCGGTTCCTTTTCTATATTGGCGTCAAAAAACTTGCCCACTCCGTACTCCCTGCGCCTGAAAAACTGTTCCGGGCTGGGTCCGATGATCTGCATCTCCGGATACTTTTTCTGCACGTCTAAGGCAATGTGCATTTCCTTGGTACAGCCCGTGGAAAAGGTAGCGTCCTTGCCCGCCCAGACAGGCGGGACACGCTCACCCATAAGCTCAAAGCTCTTTTCAATGTCGCGCACACTCTGAAATCTCCAGACATCTATGAGGCCGCTTCGCTGCACGATCTCCCACATGTACATCAGGTCGTCTCCATCCATACCCTGCTCGAAATGTTCGGCCGGATTGATGATGAAAGTACCGGACATACGGCTGCGAATATAGTCCACAAAGGTATTGAGGACCCTGAGGGCGGTCCTGGTCTGTCCAGGTATGCTTCCGATGATGGCGCTGTAGAACAGCACCCTCTGCCCCTGCCTCCTGACTTCAGCCATCTGCTTCTTGATGTTTTCCGCCTTGGCCAGGATCTCCTTTTCGGTAATTTTGCGCACCCTTGAACTTTTGGACTTGAATTCGAACTTCACCTCATAATCTTCATCCCTGAACAGGCAGAGAATATCGCGGGTAAAAGCACAAGAGTTCTGGATAAGCCTGCGATAGTTTCCCAGGCCCTTGGCAATCACCAGGTCAGATTCTTTCCAGGCCCGGGAGAAGGTGACACTGGTACGGTAGAGGTTAAGTCTCTCCCTGCTGCCGTCGGAGATGACCACCAGGTTGTTTTCCCTTTGTTTTTTCAGAAAATCATTTTTGGATGCCTGGCTCTCCTCCAGGAAGCTGGCTTCACTGAGCAGATGAGCCAGCACACTGTCTGCATAGCAATCCCAGAGAGTCGGGTACTCGTAGTAGAATCCCTCCTTCAGGGCCAGGGTCACCTTGTGTCCCTGGCGGATGAGATTTTTTATCACCTGCATATCATAGACCAGCCCTCCGCTCTGGCTGGGGAGATAGAGTATCTTGATCCGGTATACGTTTTCCGGGCCGAAAAGACTGGTCATTACCTCGCGGAAGTCCTGCCAGCTTCGGCTCAGCTCCTGCTCTATCTCCTGCTGGTCCGGGGCGAAATCCTCTTCTTGCCAGATGCTGTCCCATGTAGACAGGCAGAAAAAACGCTTGAGTTCCAGCAGATCCAGCTCCCAGCGCAGGTCCTGTATCTTCTCGCAGCTCATGGTGGAACTGGGACAGGAACTTATAAACCTGAAAAATCCGGGGGTGTGCATGAACTCCAGAGCTCTGCGGTTGTAGGTGCATTTGCGCTCCCGGTAAGGATCCTGCAGGGTGTTCTGACTGAGAAAAATATCCAGCATCCTTTTGTGCAGCCTGGAAGGTATCATGAAAGGCGACCTGAGCACCTTGCCCAGAATATGCTTGCACAGGGAGAGGACCTTCTTTTTGACGAAATCGTCGCTGGAATAGTTTCTAATGAGAAAAATCAGCTTCTTCCAGGTCTGCAGGTATTCTTTTTTTAGATCCGGGCTCATCCTGGTCTGCAGAAGGTTGGCGAACATCCAGTCCGTGCATGGAGCGAAAAGCTGGCCTTCGTCGATGTCCACCATGAACCGCAGCTGTTCAGCTGAAGCGTTGACCCTGGGATTGACCAGGTGCTCGATGTTGTTTTCCAGCATGAAATGCAGAAGCCAGGCATCCAGGTGCGGATCCTGACCGTAATATACATTGGAAACGGATGAAATGTGCGGCAGCCTTGCCAACTCTACCCCCTGATAAAAAACTTTTTATACCTGAGCTTGTTTATAAAACCCTCATCGCGGCACATGAGAAGCTGCAGGTCCACATGATATCTTTTGACTCTCAGCTCATCACCTGGTTTTAGGACAAAACCGGTCTGTCCGTCTACAGTCAGGTAGGCTTCCTGGGTGGAGTTGCCGATGCGCAGCAGTATGGACTCCGAGGCCGGCATGACCATGGGCTTGAAATCGTGCAGGAAAACGCATACCGGGGTCAGGATCATTGCCTGCATTTCCGGGTGGACCAGGGGGCCTCCGGCGGAGATACAGTAAGCTGTGGAGCCTGTGGGAGTGGAGACAATGAGGCCGTCTGCCCGTATGGATTCAAGGGCGCCCTGGGATGACTCCAGGTCCAGGGAGATTATCCTGGCCAGTTCCCCCCGGCTGACCACCAGTTCGTTGACGGCCACCCCGGTATCCCTCTTGCGTCCTCCACGGAAAATGGAGTACTCCAGCAGCATCCTGCGCGAGATCCGGCCGCCGGATTCCAGGACCATGCTCAGTTGCTCCTTCCAGGTCAGGGGGGATACCTCGGCCAGAAACCCCACTTTGCCCAGGTTGATCCCCAGAAAGGGCACCTGCCAGTCCAGCAGGGTGCGCACCACGCTCAGCATGGTCCCATCCCCGCCCAGGACCAGGATAAGATCAGGGGTGTTCCAGGGCAGGTCTTCCATGTCCTTTTCATAAGGAAAGGCGGCCATGCAGGAACTGCAGTTTCTTTTTTCCATCCAGGCCATGATCTCCTGGGCCATGTTCCTGGCACCTCTGCTTTCCATCTTGGTGGCGAGTAAAATTTTTTCAATACTCATATTGTGAGGTTGTGCATGGTTAGAGGTTCATGAATAGCGATACTCTGGCTGGACAGATTGGACCGATAAAAAAAACACGGCAACTGATAAACCGTAACCGAGGCAAACCTGTCGGTAACCGTCCACATGGCCCCTGCAGCGGGCAAAGTATGTGTTGTAGACAATATCCTGGAATGCTTCAAGGATAAGTTATACAGACGGAAGCAGGGATTAAATTGAATCTTTTTGGAATCTTGAATTGAGGCATTGGGGATCAAGGAATCCGGGGATCAAGAGACCGCTTTTAAAACCGGCTTTAGTGGCTTACTCCTGAAACCCTGTCATAATAAACAAGAAACTTAGACAGGATTAACAGGATTGACAGGATAAGCAATCAGCGGCCGGAAGCCGCAGATTGCATTAGCCATCCAGCACTCACTTTCTTCTGGCATTCATGAGTGCCGGAAAA
>NZ_QYZY01000238.1:0-7335 GCF_003838035.1 Desulfonatronospira sp. MSAO_Bac3
TAGGAGAAAAGCTTCTGCCCGGACTCCGTGGAGGAAACCAGGCACTGCTGTGCTGTCTGCTTCTGCATATCTTGCATGTAACTACAATTTCAGTTTAGTCATTTTATGAGTACAGCACGGTCTACTCCCCTCCTTGGTTAAGGAGGGGCCGGGGGTGGTTCGATCTAAATAATAACTTCCATATTTTCCAGTGATTCGCAGGTTCTGCAGTGTCCAGCACACACAAGTGGATATTTTCGGCAAAATCATTTACCGGCATCTTAAGTGAGTGCTGGATTTCAGATCGCCCGGGCGAGAAGTTTTCAAAGTCTCAGCTCCTTACTGGTCCATCTTGTAGGCCAGGACTATGGTTCTTTGCTGCTGCATTCCGGTTATGCCCGGATGTGTATTTACACAGACCACAAGTTCCTTATTGCCGTCGCCATCCATATCGTAGAGACCGAAGTCCTCGATGCTGGCCTGGATACGCCGGGTGTTCCAGTGTATGTTCAGGCCTACGTCGTCCCAGAACAAGGCATGTATCTCGCCTTCGGGGAAATTACGGTAGCGCTGGAAAACGCTGGCCAGGCGGCCTGAAAAGTGCTTGTGGGCCAGCAGCTGATACTCATCCTGCCCCTCCAGCCTGGTGGTCACGAGCCTTGTGGGGATATAGTAGTAACTCACTTCTCTTTCGCTGGGGGAAGTCTGCCCCATGCCGGGCATGGTATCGTCTATCTCCAGGCCCAGTCCTGATCCGGCATATTCTTCACTGGTGGTATAACGGCGGCGGTCGTCCGAGGAATACACTTCCAGGCGGTCATTTTCGGCCACCACCACAAGGTGATCGTCATTTCTTGGAAGAAAGGCGAAATTGAAAATATTGGCCCTGTCCGGCAGGGATATTCCCGGGCCCAGTTCAGGTTCGCCGTCTGTAAATATGACCTCCTGGACGGCTCCAGGCCGGAAGAGCCTTGATCCACTGGCTATGCGCTGCCCCACCAGGGTCTGCTCATAGTTTGGAGGAGTTTTGGTCACGTTCATGAAAAAGCCGATTCTTCTATGAAGTTCCTTAAACTCGTTGTCCTCGAATCCCAGGATATATGATCTGGCCCGCTTGTCCTGCACGGCTGAGACGATGATTTCTTTTTTTCCGTCGCGATTGGTGTCCAGGACATTGATGTTCAGATTCTGATAAGTGCCGGGGGCCTCGTAGGTGCTCAGATGGTCAAGTCTTTCTTCATGCATGCGGTAGGCGTGTACCCTGCGGTCGGCCAGGATGAAGATGTTCTGCTCGCCGTCGCCATGTGTATCTCCCACGGCGATGCCCACGCTGGAAAAGGGCAGGGTCTGGCTGCGCCACCTGCCGGCAGCCTGGGGGTCGTCTCTGAATTCAAAATGGGGGCTTACGTATGCCTCGTCCTGGGGAGGGGCCTCGGCCACCGGGGCCACCGGTTCCAGATCATCTGGTTCGGCCCGGGCTTCTGCATCGTCCACAACCATGGCTGTCAAATCCTGGGCCAGGTCCTCCAGGTCCGGGATAAGCTGGCCCAGGGAGCTTTCCCTGTCCAGTCTGTGACGTTCCATGTCTGCGTCCAGGACATATATTTCCAGGTTGCAGCTGTCATTCACGATAGTGGCTGACCCGTAAACCAGGAAGTCGACTCCAAGGGCGGTGAGCAGTTCCCGGGCCTCTTCTTCTGAGGCCGGGGGGGCCTCGACTTGCTGGTTGACTTCACCCGGGGGTATGGGAGAAGTTTCCCCGGTGCGGGTCAGCCTGGAGCTGAGCATGGATTGAATGCCCTGCTTCAGGTAGGCGTATTCCTGCGGACCGTGGATCTCAATGGGCATTACTGCATACTTTTTGGGCTCCTGCCCGGACCAGGCCTGGGCGCTGAAGACCAGCAGAAAAGACAATAAAACTAAGATTTTTTTAATCATTTATGGGTTCCTCCACATATGGGGCTTGTGCTTGGACAACCTCGTTATTGTTCAAAACCGGGGGCTTGTTTGTCAATATGAAAGTAAATAATATCAAATAACAGAGATAATGCAAGTGTACCAGAAAACAGGCTATAAGCGCTTTTTCCGCTGGGTGTGCCGGGGTGCTGAACAGGAAAAATGCCACGACTTATTAAGTAGCGAGGGCTTTGACTTCGCCCCTGTCCCGGAGGTTCCCGGGGCCTGGGTGGAAGAAAACGGTCCCTTTGGCCTGGGGGCAAGCCTGGCCGGGTATTTCGGTTTTTTATATATCCAGGATCTTTCCTCCATGCTTCCGCCCATTCTTCTGGCACCGGGCCCTGGTCAAGCTGTACTGGACATGTGCGCTGCTCCGGGAGGGAAAAGCGTTCAGCTTGCAGAGATGACAGGAGAGGGCGGCCTGGTCATTGCCAATGAACCATCCAGGGACAGGCTGGGTACTTTACGGGCCAACCTGGAAAGACTGAATGCGGCCAACGTGGTCACCACGAATTATGCAGGCCAGGCTTTTCCTCAAGGACCTGTCTTTGACTGCATCCTGGTGGATGCCCCGTGCAGCGGATGGGGTACTGTGGGCAAAAACCCCGCAGTGACCAGGGTATGGAAAAAAGAAAACCTGCATACCCTGATAGAAGTGCAGAGAAAGCTCCTGGAGAAGGCTTACAAAATGCTTGCCCCCGGCGGGAGGCTGGTTTACTCCACGTGTACCACCAATGAAGAGGAAAACCAAAACCAGGTGCACTGGATTCTTAAGCGCACCAGCCTGGCAGGGTCCCCGCGGGCGCAGCATATGCAGAGTGAACTGGGTCTGCCCGGTCTGGAGAGCACAGCCCCTGGCATGCTGGTCATGAAAGGAGACGAGTCTGGTTCACAGAGTTTTTTCATGGCTGCCCTGGAAAAGCCCGGAAAAAGGGCCTGGACTCAAGAAAATGACAAAGTCAACGCCCCTTCATCCTGGCATAAGTTGATGCCTGAAGGTTTTGATTTGCCTGAACCACTTGAAAAAATAGGCCTGTACGGGTTTTCAGGCAAAGTTTTTTTTGTGCCGGATAAGGCCTTGCCTTATGTGCATCAGGGGCTCAGGATCAAGGGAATGTTTGCAGGAAGTCTCAAAAAAAACAGCTTCGTTCCAAATCCCAGAATGCGCATTTTCTTAAAAGGAAGCAGCACCATGGGGTACCAGGTACGGGATGTGCAGGAGGTCAGGGCCCTGGTGTCCGGACAGAGCAGGTTTTTTGATGCATCCACCCGGAACGGGCTGGTGGAATTCTACTGGCAGGGCCTGCCTCTGGGGTGGCTCAAGCATAAAAAGTCCAGAGTTTTCTGGTCGGATAAGTAGTTGCCGCTAAATAATAAAACTGTTTGAAACCAGGATATAAAGAGGGAACCATGGACGATTTTTTCAATGTGCTGCAGGTGGAAGAGCTGACACGGATACTACAGCAAATGCCCTCCCTGGGCACGCAAGAGCTTGGCCTGGAAAACTGCCGGGGCAGGTTTCTGGCCCGGGACTTACATGCCCCCGGGGACCTGCCGGCGACAAACAGGTGTTCCATGGACGGCTATGCAGTAAGGGCCGGGGATACCTTCGGGGCCGGGGAAAGCAATCCCGCCTATCTGGAAAAGGTTAAAGACCTGGGAATCTGTGATATACCGGACTTCAGCATTGATCAGGGAGGCTGTGCAGGCGTGGTCACAGGCGGAATACTGCCCCAGGGGGCTGACGCCGTGGTTATGCAGGAATATACAGAGGAACTGGGGGCGGGCACGGTGGAAGTAAGAAGGCCGGTGGCCCCCTGGGAAAATGTCATGTTCAGGGGGGAGGACGTGGCTGGAGGCGACGTGGCCGTTTCTGCCGGGCAGAGGGCCGGGTTCAGGCAGACAGCCATGATGGCCGCCCTGGGAGTGGACAAATGGGCTTTTTTCAAGACCCCCAGGGTGGGAATTATTTCCACCGGGGACGAACTGGTGGATATATCCAGCCCGTTGCAAGCCGGATATATCCGGGATGTAAACAGTTACGCTCTGGCGCACCTGGTTCGGGGGTGCGGTGGTGAGGCCACAGTTTACGGGATAACCAGGGACCGGGAAGAGGACTTGAACAAAGTTCTCGTGAGGGCCCTTGAAAAAAACGATGTGCTGCTGGTCTCGGGCGGGAGTTCAGTGGGACAGCGCGACTTTACCCTGAAAGCCATGCAGGGCATCCAAGGGCTTGAGGTCCTGGCCCATGGCCTGGCCATCAGCCCGGGCAAACCCACCATTTTTGCCCGCAGAGATGATAAATACATATGGGGACTGCCCGGACAGGTGGGTTCGGCGCAGGTGGTCATGCTGGTGCTGGTAATGCCTTTTTTAAACCACCTGCAAGGCGCTGTGGATGCTTTTTCAGAAGACGCAAAAGGCCTGGTAAGGGCCAGGCTTTCGCGTAACCTGGCTTCCAGTTATGGACGTAAAGACTATGTGCGGGTCAGGCTTCAAGAGGAGGAACAGGGCCTGACAGCAACCCCTGTACTGGGCAAATCAGGGCTGCTTAAGACTGTATTTCAGGCGGACGGTCTTATCTGGATTCCTTCAAACTGCGAGGGCCTGGCCAGGGGTGAAGAGGTCAGGGTAATGACTTTGCCCTGAGCCTCTGAGGTCAGAGGTCAGTGATCAGATGTCAGAGGTCAGGAGTCAGGAGTCAGGAGACAGCGGAGGTCAGAAGTCGCTCAAGTCGCTCAAGCGCTAAGGGGACTGTCCCCGGGTTCACGATGAATGGTTACGCGTGCACGGTAGTGACCTCACCCCGCCTTTATTTCTGACTTTACCGGGGCCAGAAGCGGAGTTTTAATAGGTTCCCTGTCTATCAGGTCCACGCGCATACCGGTAAAAGCCCCAAATACCGGGGGCCAGAGCATCCGGTTCAGTGTCTTGAATACATGTCTGTCCCGCCACAGTATCCTGGTGCCCAGGAGTACCGAGCGGGCGTAGGTTTTTTTATTGCCCAGATTTTCCTGCACCAGGGACCTGACTTCCCTGTATGAGTGCCACCTGGCCCGCACCAGCAGCTTGTCCCTTCTCCACAGCCGCAGCAGCTTGTGGCTTATATGGTAGAGGGAATTCTTATTCAGAAAGCAGATCAAAAGACCCTTGCGGGCTACCCTTCCGGCCTCGGCCAGCACCTGCCCCTGATCTCTGCAGAACTCAAGCAGGGTGATCATGGCGGCGAAATCGAACTCGTTGTCGTCAAAGGGCAGGCTCTCGGCGCTGCCCAGATGCAGATCCGCCCTGCAGCCGAGCTTGTCCCGGGCCTTTCTAAGCATGTCCGGGGAAGAATCTATTCCATAGATGTCAAAGCCGTATTCCCAGAACATGTCCAGGAAAATTCCAGTTCCGCAGCCGATTTCCAGAAGGCTCTGCCTACGCCTGGGCCAGCCCGACACCAGGTGCTGAATGAGCCTTCTTTCCTGTTCTAAGGCGAAACGCCCCTCGGGAGTAGTGAACCAGCGGTCATAATTGTCTGCTTTTTCTGGGTTGAACATGGACTAAGTCCTGAAGGAAGCCCCGGTAGAGGCGGATCCGGCCATGCGGGCATACCTGCGCAGAAGCGGGGAATCTACTTCTTTTTCCAGGGGTTTCAGGCTCTGTCTTCTTTTTTCCAGTTCCTGGTCGGACACATTAAGGTTCAAGGATCCCTTGTAGATGTCTATACTGATCTCGTCACCCTCCATGACCAGGGCAATGGGGCCGCCCTCTGCGGCTTCCGGGGAGACATGGCCTATGGCCGCCCCCCTGGTGCCGCCGCTGAAACGTCCGTCAGTGATCAGAGAAACGTGTTTGTCAAGCCCCATCCCTGCTATGGCTGAGGTGGGGGTCAGCATTTCGCGCATTCCGGGGCCGCCCTTGGGACCTTCATTTCTTATGATGACAATGTCCCCCTGCCTGATTTGTCCATCAAGAATGGCCTGCACAGCATCCTCCTCGCCTTCAAACACCCTGGCCGGACCGGTCTGGACCATCATTTCCGCAGTGACCGCGGACTGCTTGACCACGGCACCATGAGGGGCGAGATTGCCCCGCAGAATGGCTATTCCGCCCCCCGAACTGTAAGGATTGTCCATGGAGCGGATTACCTGAGGATCCAGAACCCGGGCCTGGAGATCCTCCAGGTTCTTTCTCCAGGAGTTGCCGGTTACGGTCATGGAGTTGAGGTCGAAAATGCTTTTGCCGGCAAGCTCAGAGACAACGGCAGGGATGCCCCCGGCGCGGTGCAGGTCCTGCAGGTGGTGCGGACCGGCCGGTGAAAGACGGCAGAGGTTGGGAGTCTTTCTGCTCATGACATCGAAGATGTCCAGGTTCAGTTCCAGCCCGGCCTCGGCAAAGACTGCAGGAAGGTGCAGCACGGTATTGGTGGAGCAGCCAAGGGCCATGTCCACGGCCACGGCATTGGCCACGCTCTTGGGTGTCAGGATGCTTTTGGGGCGCAGGTCGTCCTTTAGAAGCTGCATTACCTTCATTCCGGCTGTCTTGGCCAGCCTGATGCGCTCGCTGTACACAGCGGGAATCGTTCCGTTGCCGGGCAGTCCCAGGCCGATAGCCTCGCACAGACAGTTCATGGAATTGGCGGTGAACATACCTGAACAGGAACCGCACCCGGGACAGGCGTTTTGTTCCAGGCTTTGCAGTTCTTCTTGGTCTATCTGCCCGCTTTTGACCCTGCCCACACCTTCAAAAACTGAAATGAGATCCACGGTCTTTCCCCGGTCTTCTCCGGCCAGCATGGGGCCGCCGCTGACAATTATTGAGGGCAGGTTCATCCTGATCATGGCCATGAGCATCCCTGGAACCGCCTTGTCACAATTGGGGATAAGCACCAGGGCATCAAATGGATGCGCTGAGGCCATGATTTCCACCGAGTCGGCGATGATTTCCCGGCTGGGCAGGCTGAAGCGCATCCCGGCATGGTTCATGGCCAGGCCGTCGCAAACAGCGATGGTGGAAAATTCCATGGGTGTGCCACCACTCATACGGATCCCGTCCTTGACCGCCCGGGATATTCTGTTCAGGTGCTGATGCCCCGGGACGATTTCATTGGCCGAGTTGACCACCCCCACCAGGGGGCGTTCCATCTCCTCCCGGGTAAGGCCCAGTGAATAAAGCAGTGAGCGGTGAGGGGCCTTTTCAATTCCCCTGGTCATTTTGTGGCTGCGCATCTCTCTAACCTCGCTGTTTTATCATTTCTAAAGTTGTCTGGTCTCTTATTGCGTATCTGTTTAGCTCTTTTAAGGAAAGCAGGGGACAGGCACTCCGGGACCCACTTGAGCATCATTTTGTGCTTAAAACATCTCATTTTTTGGGACAAGTGGGTCCCGGAAGAGCCAGTCCCCATGCCACATGCAA
>NZ_QYZY01000239.1:0-8901 GCF_003838035.1 Desulfonatronospira sp. MSAO_Bac3
AAAGCTCCCGGAACATGTACCCGCAGGTGGGACAGGAGCAAACTATATCGTGCCCGGCATCCAGGGTCCGGGTCAGGCTTTCCAGGTTGCGCTGCATCATCTTCAGGGTCAGATCCCGGTCCCCTTCCAGCATCACCGGCATAGCGCAGCAGTTCTGCTCTGGATAATACACACTGATATTGTTTCTCTGCAGGATGCCCACGGCGGCTCTGGCCGCTTCCGGAAAAAAGAACCTGGCTGAGCAGCCGGCAAAAAGGGCTGCTCCCGGAGTGTCTGCACAAGATGTATCAGCAATGCCCTTTTTTCTGGTCCATGAATCCAGGTCCTGCTCAGGAATTCTGGGTATATCCCTGTCCGGGTGCAGTCCGGCGGATTTTTTAAGAAGATTTGAGGCAAGCCTGCCCTGGAGCAGCAGGTTTGCAAGAGAAGGGACACGGGTCATCTTACCGGCCCATTTTTCAACGTCCTGAATAATTTTCAGGGCCGGGCTCATTTTGTCTCGCTCTATAAAGGAGCTTTTGGCATCCAGAATGCGGTTGCGGATCTCCGGGCAGGGGCAAAGGGCGCAGAAGTTGCAGCGATCCACCATAAGGCGCAGGTCCTTAGATCCAGGACTCCTGCCCGTTTCCTGCATGTCATCGAACAGGCGGTAAAGTTCCTGGAAAAAAGGACAGACATCGGTCATCATGGTGCGACATTCGTCACAGTCTGCACAGCGCTCCAGGACATACCGGGCTTTATTTTCAGGAGATTCAGACACTTGCTTGATCCTTGATTATATAGACTTTTTCCGCGACCTTGCACGGAAAAAGTGGCCCCTCCGGGGCATCATTCCTTTATTGTTTCCAAGCTCTGCGTGGGAACATCTTCCGGACGCTCCGCGTCCACCAATGATCCAGCACTCACTTTTGAATACTATTTATTTCTGGTATTTCTCCATTGCCAAAAGTGAGTGCTGGATCCAGATACGCTCCCACGCAGAGCGTGGGAGCAATAAGAAAAAAAAAGCTTCCGTGTCCTTCCGTGTGTTCCGTGGGCAAAACTTCTTGGCTTTCTTTGAAAATGAAACAACATTTTGAGCGTAAAACGCTTAACTAATCGGAGTTTTTATTTTTTTCGGGCGACCGCGTAAAGACGGGTCAAGATTATGTTGTCCTCGCCGGGCACTGGGAAGCAGGCGATGCGCAGTCACATTTAAAACGAAGTTAACCGCTTAAAACCAGGGGAAATTCAGGCGGAACCAGAAAACTTACATTTACCCCGTCCACCCTGGTTGAATGTGTAAGCCCCTGGTTGACCACCAGAACCTGATCCGGTCTGTAGGCCTGGATAAAGCTTCGCAGTGAACGGCTAATCTTTGGCTTTTTTATATTTGAAGACTTGACCTCAACTGCAATGATCTTCTGCCCTTTTTGCAGAACAAAATCAACTTCTGCACCTGAAGAACTTCTCCAGAAATTGAGCCCGTCCAGAATAGGATGCATGTACTTGGACAACTCGCAAAAAACCATGTTTTCCATGACTGCTCCGGCATCAGACCTGTTGTGCAGGGACTGAAAGCCCCCGAACAAAAAATTACGCAATCCGTTGTCCAGAAAAAAAATCTTGGGTCTGGAAGTGATTTCGGCTCGCTTGCCTCCAATATAAGGTGGAAGCAGTCTGATTATATGGTTTTCTTCCAGGATATTCAGATACTGACTTACTGTATTTACACTGACTCCCAGGGAATCCGCCAGGTTGGAATAGTTCACCGAGTTGCCGCTCATGGATGCTGCCAGACCCAGAAGCTTTCTGAACGCCTCTGGATTGCGTATTCTGTAAATATCCGATGCATCCCGCAGGACAAAAGCCTCCACGAGGCGGGCCAGCACGCTTTCCCGCTCAGTACTGCGAAAGACTTCCGGATATCCTCCCCAGACAAGGAGTTTTTCCCATAAACTTTTGCCCTCCATGAGGCGAACAGTTTCAGGAACATGGCCAGGCAAAACTTCCGACAGGCTTAAAGGCAGAAGCAGGTGACGCTCGGCCCTGCCGGCCAGGGACTCCCTGGTCCGGGCATGCAGATGAAAACTCGAAGAACCGGTTGCAATGATGGCCTTTCTGGTTCTCAAATCTGCAAGACCTTTTAAAAACAGTCCGGCTTCCTGCAAGTGCTGGATTTCATCGAAAAACCAGCCCCGGGCCTGAGAGGCCAGGTGCTCCATTTCCTGGAAAAACAGGGCTGGCGAAGAACAAAGTTCTTTGAGGCTCTGTTCTTCACAATTTATGTACATCCAGGGCTTGGAGTCCTCCTGGATGGTTTTCCAGATCAGTGTGGATTTACCGGCCTGCCTGGGGCCGGTGAGCAGGCATACCCGGTCCTCAACCGGATTTATCTTTTTGCTGCGGGGGATATAATCGGTTGGAATATATTTGCCGGCACAGCCCGGCCATGCTGAAGCGTCCCGGATCCAGGGATTAAGCCCAAGAAGGACCCTGTAGGTATGTTCATCCATAGCATATCAATAACCCTGAAAAATCAGGCTGTCAATGCAAATAAAGCCTGCTCATTTGCAATAACGATGAAAATAAACCTCACCCCATGGGAAAATTCTCCACCAGGTCCCAGATACCGCAGGGGCAGCATTTGCCGCAGAAACCGCATCCGATGCATTTTTCCGGATCCGCTGCCCGCTGAAATTTTCCCTGGGGCAGATCAGTCCGCTCAATGGCCCCGGTGGGACAGACCGCATCACAAAGCCCGCAATCCATGCACGATCCACATGACGAGCACTGCTCTGCGCAGCCGTTCAAGCCTTCAAAATGTGTAATTCTTGGGTCATAGTATTCCTGGGTCATGCGGGAATAATCGATGCGCTCCGAACTCTCGCTGTATTCCACATCAAATCTTTCCAGCCAAGATTTGCCCTGGTCCGGGCGTTTGCCCGTCAGCAGGGCATCAATGGTCTGAGCAGCCTTGCGCCCGGCCCCGATGGCATCGGTTAAAAGGCCGGGCTTTACAATATCGCCGATGGCAAATACCTGCGGGTCAGAGGTGCGGTTTTCCTCATCAACCAGTACAAACCCCTGCCTGGTGCTTATGGATTCCGGCAGGAACTCAAGGTCCGGCATATCCCCTATGGAAATGACCACAGTATCTGCCGGTATGACTTCCCCGGAGGTCAAAACCACCCCTTGCGCAGTCACCTCTTTGGTGAAGCAGGGATACCTGAACTTGGCCCCTGCGTGTTCGGCCTCCCGGCGCTCCTTGCCGAAAGAAGCCGGCTCCTGGATGTCTATCAGGGTAATTTCCCGGGCTCCCAGCCGGTGGGCCTCGGTGGCCACGTCGCATCCGACATTGCCCGCACCGATTATCACCAGTCTCTCCCCTACTTCCTGGGTCCCCTGCCTGGCATTTTTAAGAAAGGTCAAAGCCGGGATAATTCTGTCGGAACCCGGAATGGGGATGGTCCTGGGTGTTCTGGCCCCCACCGCCACAACTACGTAATCAAAATCGGATTTAAGCTGTTCAAATTCGCTTCTGGTGAGCTTTTGCTGCAGGTGCACATGCGCCAGGACCTGGCGCACCCTCTCTAACTCTGCATCCAGGATTTCTGCTGGAATGCGGTTTTCCGGGATGGCGGTGGACATCTTGCCCCCCAGGACCTTTTCCAGATCGAATATCACTGCATCGTGGCCCTTGAGGCGCAATTGCCAGGCAACGGATATGCCTGCAGCCCCTCCACCGATTACGGCCACCCTGGAACCGCTCAGATCAGGCAGATCCGGCACCCTGGACCTGGTGCCCTCCCTGCCCAGGCAGGTGATATCCACAGGCTGCAGATTGCTTGTGGTCTTGGTGCAGCCCTGCATGCACAGGTTGGGGCACAGATACCCGCAGATTGACGCCGGAAAAGGAGTAAAGGCCAGGGCTACGTCTACGGCCTCGTCCACCTTGCCCTCCCGGATGAGCCTCCAGCGCTCCTGAACGGGCATGCCTGTGGGACAGGCCCACTGACAGGGGGCCATGTACTTTCTGTGTTCCCATACAGGAACGTAGCGGCGCAGGTCCCCGGTGGTAATAAGAGGAATCTGGCTGCGGTCCAGATCTGTCAGGTCTCCAATGAGACCTCCCCTGCCCAGCTCTTCATCCCAGATCTGAGCACGGAACTGTGCCATGGAACGCCTCCTGGCACCGACCTTTTCCATGGGAGTCCGGGCCACCAGGCACTGCCAGTCCTGACGCACACAAAGCTTGTCATACAGGCTTTCCCTGTTTATTTTTTGCAGAAAAATGCGCAGATTAGTGGCAAACCACTCCCACATTTCATCAGAAATGGGCTCCAGCCTGGCATCGGCCTGGCTGTAGCCCTCAACGGGACCTCTAAAGAATATCTTGCCCCCGACCATCCCTACGCAGGGACGATACCCCAGGACACTGGCCGGGTCCTGAGGATTATGCCCGCAGATGACGGCCACTCCCCCGGCCATGAACTCGGCAAAATAGTCCCCGGCGGAACCCAGCACCCAGAGCTCCGGGGGCTCAAACCTGGGGTTGAACTTGGTCATGGTCATGCCCCTGGAACCGATATTGCCGGCAACAAACACCCGGCCCTGGGCCATGGCATTGCAGGTCCCGTTGGTGGCGTGACCGTGCACCACGATATCCGCCCCGGCATTCAGCCAACCGATATCATCCGAGGCCGGCCCCATTATCTGGATTTCCGTACCCGAAAAACCCATGGAACCAGCCCGCTGACCGGATGACCCGGTAATCAATACCCTGGTATTTTCACCGCCGGGTTTGAATATCCTGCCCCCGAGACCATGCTGGCCAAAGGCCTCAATTTCTATGGTTGACGCCCCCTGCCTGACTGCCTCCTGGATTCTCTCCTCCAGCACCCGCGAAGACACCCTGCCGGAATCATCCCGGCCCTTGAGCCTTATGGTTTCCGCTTCCTGCATCTTTTTCTCCTGACAATTACACTGCATACTTGATGGCCAGCCTGTCCGCCACCGCCCTGTCCGCAATACCCAGGGCATCGGACATGCCTATGGGCAGAGAGGTGGAGCGGCCCAGGGGTGCCAGTATCTTTTTGATCTCGGTATCAAAGCCCACGTAAACATCCACCACCCGCTCAGCCACCTTTTCCGGGTCCAGGCGGCGGTACAGCCTTGGATCCTGTGAGGTGATGCCCTTGGGACACCGGCCGATATTGCAGATGTTGCAGCGATCCCCCTCGGTTCCCAGACATCCTGCCCCGGCCTGCATAATGTACTTGCCTATCTGCACCGCGCTTGCACCCAGCATAATCAGTGCTGCGGCATTGGCGGCCAGGTTGCCGTTTTTGCCGGCCCCACCCCCGGCTATAAGAGGCAGTTCGTTCTGCTGGCCCAGTTTGACCAGATTCAGGTAACAGTCCCGCAGATTGGAGGCTATGGGATGGCCCATGTGATCCATGGAGACATTGTAGGCCGCGCCTGTACCTCCGTCTTCCCCGTCAATGGCCAGTCCTGAGGCATAAGGATTGCGGGTGAGATTATTCAGCACCGCCAGGGAAGTGCTGGATGCCGAAATCTTGGGATAAACCGGAACCCTGAATCCCCAGGCCATGCTCATGGACTGGATCATCTTGGCCACGGCTTCCTCGATGGAATACTTGGTCTGGTGCGTGGGGGGACTGGGCAGGCTCACCCCCGGAGGTACGCCGCGAATGGCGGCTATGAGTTTGTTGACCTTGTGCCACTGCAAAAGGCCGCCGTCCCCGGGCTTGGCTCCCTGGCCGTACTTGATCTCAACGGCGCAGGGGTCCTCCTTCATTTCCGGCAGGGCATGGATTATCTCGTCCCACCCGAAATAGCCGCTGGCGATCTGCAGGATTACGTATTTGAGAAACCTGGAGCGAAGAAGCCTTGGGGGACATCCCCCCTCCCCGGTACAGATGCGCACGGGCATGCCCAGTTCTTCATTGAGGTAGGCCACCCCCATCTGCAGGCCTTCCCACATATTGGGAGACAGGGCTCCGAAACTCATGCTGCCTATCATCAAAGGATGAATTTCCCGCACCGGAGGGGTCCAGCCGTTTTCCTTCCAGCTTGCAAGGGCTTTGGCCGGGGGCAGCACCCTGCCTATCAGGGTACGCAGCTCAAATTCATGACGGCCGGCATCCAGGGCCGGGTCTGTGAGCATGGATATGCGCATGAATTTCATCTGATCCAGGACACTGTCCCCGTGATTGCGCCGGCCGCCCCTGGTCCTGGGCTGCCCTCCACGGTCCCGGTGAAACCTGAGCATATCCGTGGACTCGGACTTTATGGCCGAAATGGAATTGTTGGGGCAGACCAGGTTGCACATGGAGCATCCGATGCAGGCATATCCCGGATCAGTCCTCTGCCGGATACCGTGGTAGACTCCGAAGTTGGAAGCGGGCTTTTCCTGACCTCCCACAAAGGGCACCACTATATTTCTTTTGCGGAAAGTCCCCAGTTCAATGGCATTGACCGGACATACCGCGGTACAGCGCCCGCAAAGGGTGCAGGTATGCACGTCCCAGTGTATCTGCCATGGAAGATCGCGCTGGCTTAATGTTGAAGGGGTAATGGCTGCGTCTGCCGGCATATCCTGACCTCCTTGCATTCAGGGGAGACTATGGCTGTATCTAAGTGCATGGGTTGAAAATCCAGGGACTTGTCCCGGTCCGGTATTACTGCGTCCAGGCCGCAGGCCTCTGATGAAAAGGCATAAAGCCCGGGCCTGCCGCCCACTATGCCCGGGCGGAGCTTCTTGCGGTCCTGAACCATAAACATGGTTTTATCCGGCAGGCATCCGATGACACAGTTGGGGCCGTCGATAATCAGACGTCTGCAGGCCTGCTTTAACCTCTGCAGAAACTCCCGGTCCGGATGAGCTTCCAGGTCGCTGCCCTGCAGGGGCGTAATGACGTGCTTGTAGGCTTCGATACCCAGGCCCATTTCCTTCAGGGTAAAGTGCAGGATATGGGTAAAGACCTCGGAATCCGACTGGTAACCCTCGTAGCCCACAACACCCTGGGTGCTAAGGTATTCTTTAATGGGTACAAATGCGGTGTTCTCGCCGTTGGTCATACTGGAAACGCCCTGGATAAAAAACGGGTGACAGGCATACAGGTTGATGCCGTAATTGGTGTTCTGCCTGCCCTGGGCCAGAATCTGACGGGCACAGAGCTCTTCCCGGTCCAGGCCCAGGTACTGACCGGTCTCCAGAGGATCACCCACTTCCTTGATGGTAATGACATCCGGCCAGAAGCTGAAGACCACCATGTCCTCCTTTTCCTGGCCCATATGCCTGAGATTCAGACGGGTCTCGGTCAATTTACGTTCTTGTAAAACAGGCTCCAGGCTTTTAAATTCTTCCGGCGGATCAAAGACCTGTATGAGATATATCTCGCGTCTGGGAGTACCCGGGGGAGGATTGCCTGTGGTGTCCAGGGTGAGCTGAAACCGGGGAATAAACCCCAGTTCTGCCATGTATTCCTCCATGCGTTTAAAGCCGTTGCGGGTAAAAATCCCGGACAGAATAGGCAGTCCTTTATACCTGCTGAAAGGGCCTTCTAAGGAACTGAGAAAAAGCCCTACTCCTGAACCGTCGTGGCCCTCCTTCATCATGTCCAGGGCCTCAATGGCCTTCATGGGCGAAACACAGGAGGTGCTGGTAAGGGAAAACAAGCGGCACATTTTAATTTACTCTCGGGTTGAAGGTAACAGGAACAGTTGCAGCAACTGCTTCCCGGCCTGACCAGGCCGTATACAGTCAGCCATGCGCACCGGCAAAGAGCCTTTAACGGATGCCGATCCCCGGAGGCCGGGTCTCAGACATGTTTTGGGCGGGAAACACCTTGCTGGCAGGCCTACAGAAAAGTAGACATCTTTAAAAATAATTTGTCAAGATTGTAATAGAAACTCTGGCCAAAATTTATTACCACCTCAGGCATGCTTTCAAGGCATCAGCATAATACCTGGGCCACAATCTGAGCCGTGACCATGCCTGCCTGAAATGTAACCATTACCTTGAACTGTCCTGGACAGACTGCATTTTCCGCGCAGGGATGTGAAAAAAGCCTGGATACCGTTCCTGGCTGTTTCAAATACATATCCACTGTTTTAGCCTTCAGGACCGGACAACCCTTCACGATAAATTTACTTTTTTGCAAAAAAAACAAAACAGCACAGCCTGAAATTCTTATCTCCTGATATAAGTGCTAATGAAAATTATTCTTGACAACGACCAGGCCGTAGTCAAATATATCCTGAGATTATCACCCTCATTACTTCTTTTTTTGTTTGACTAAAGTTATGGCTGCCTGATTAATGTATTCAGACGGCCAGACAGAACAAAACTAAAAAACAAGGGAGGCAGCTATGTGCATATGATTACCGGCTTTCGGGGAAGCTTTCCGGAGCGACCTGCGAAAGCCTGAAAAACAGGGAAGTATAGGCCTTGACCATTTTAAAACTTTCTGGAGGACAAAATGGACGCAAAAGATGCAAAAACATACCTGACCAGCCTGTGCCTGGCCGCCCTGCTCACAGGCGGAGGATTTGCCGCTCCGGGACCTGCATTCGGCATGGGACAGAGCGGATGCTCCACCAACGGAGCCGCAACAGACACCAACAATGGTGACGACAACGACGACGACATTGATGATGAACCCGATGGAAACGGGGCCTGAGAAGGAAACGGCAGCTGATAAGGCTGTCCTGGACGCAGGTCGCGTCCTTTATCTAGTTTTCATCCGGAAACGGTTCTTGTTCCTTTTGGCGGCGTCAATCTGCACAATTATTCGTCAACGTATTAAGATACGCCTCCTCATAATTGCTTGATTTCCTTGCCAAAAGAAAAAACTCCTCGTTTCCGGAAAGAAAACCATCAGTTTCAGCATCCGG